>CANQJU010000017.1 GCA_947624315.1 uncultured Bacilli bacterium
TCATTTTATAAAAATGAACATATTTATTTTCAACAAAATTATATATATTTTTTTAGAAAAATACATATTTTCTTTTCCCCAACAAGACAATTATTTATCAATTAATTAAATTAAAGTAAAATTTAAATAAAAAATAATTTTATCTAATACTTTGATAAAAAGAAGATTTTTTATAAATTAGTTATTTTGCTTTTAAAAAATAACTTTTATAAATAGAGTTTTTATTGATATTAAAACATTTGAACACTTTTAGCACAAAAGATCATTTAAAGCTAAATTTTAAGCTAATTAGCCCGATTCTCAGAAAGTTAAATGAATAATTATTCATTTTTAAAAAATAATCTTCTGAGAATTGGGTTGTTTTTTATATTTTTAATATTTAACTAAATAAAAAAACTTTAATTTTAAAAATAATAGAAGTTGTTTTTTTATTAAAAAAATAAATATTTTTAAAATAAATGTTTAAAATTTAAGCTACAATCTATTTTATGAAAAAAATCAATAAACTAATCATATTTAAATAAAAAACGATTTTAAATTAAATTTCAGCCTCAGCAAATACTTTTTTACTATAAAAATATATTTTTTTAAAATATAACTTGATTCAGAGAAGATTATTTTATTAAAGCTGAATAACTAATCATTCGTTTTCTACAAATCTCTTTTTATAAGCCAATTCTCAGAAGATTAAATTCAAAAAGATGAATAATTAATCATTTCAATTTCCCACAAACGATTTACTAGTCTTATCAGAAAAGATTATTTATAAAAGCTGAATAACTAATCATTTGCTTTTTGCAGATCGATTCTTATAAGTCAATTCTCAGAAGATTAATTCGTAAAAGATGAACAACTAATCATTTCGATTTCTCACAGATGATTTAAAGTCTTATCAGAAAAGATTATTTTATAAATGCTGAATAATTATAAATCAATATTATAAAAAACTTTGTTTTATAAAATTAATATAAAAATATAAAATTAATTATTTATAATAAAATTATAAACTTTTCCACGTACAAATATATATCTGCCCGCTGACTTTATATATTCTATTTAACATAATATATATTATAGGAAGTAAAATATTATTTGATTTTTTAGTAAAGAATTAGAAGTTTATCCACAAGTTATCACTATTAGTTCTTTTGTTAAGATAATTTATACACATTTTTTGGTAAAATAAAAAACCGGATTTTACTCCGGTTATAGTTTTAATCATCATATTGAAGCCAATGATCATCTGTACAAATGATTGATCCAGTGACATAAATAAAATGATCACCTTTAGAACAATATTTACTCTCTTCAGAATTTGCATCACATTCATTGATATTAAAAATGCTTGTAGAGTTATTTAATAATTTTTCCATTGTTTCTAAAATTAATTGTGCCTGAAGAGGGATTTCACTAGTAATTGTTCCATAAATATATTTTTCATTTAGAGCAAATTCACTATCTGAACTCATATTTGCTCCAACAATACTAAATGGCATTATATAGGTACCATTTCTTTCATATTGTAAATCATTTTCGAAAATAAAGTCGATTATTCCTAAAGCCATTTGATCATCTGTTGAAATGACCAGTTCTATTTTACTTGTTCCATCAGGATTTAAAAATCTAGGATCAAAATAAATTTCAGACATCTTCTCCTTCGCTGTTTCACGATTCCAATCACCATATGCGCTTGCTAAAATGTTAATTGAGAAATTTCCATCCCTTAATTTGTTTAAACATTTTTCAGAGATATTATCTGATAATTGATGTCCAGGTTCACCTTTAAGTATTACCATTTCAATAGCATTATTACCATTTTTATCATATATAACTCTTAGATAATTAGGATTTATAAACATATTTCGAATAATTTTGGCTTGATTTTCGCCTACAATATCTCCACTAGTTCCAATATAATAAGCTTTATCATATTTGTTCAAAGCCGTTTCTACAGGCTCTCTATTGAAGAAAATTATTCCACAATTAGCACTTTTGCATTTTTCAACATATGTTTGAGCAACCAATCTATCAACTAAATTAACAATCAATAAATCAACTTTATCTTCTAATAATTCTAGGAATTGTTGATTTTGTTTAGATTGAGATTTCTCAGCATCACATATTATTAAATTATATGTTGGATTAATGTTTTTTTGAATTTCATCAACTATTTTATCAACAGTTTTATCACCAGTTGTATAAATCAATAATCCAATATTAATTTCTTTTTTATGACATGCAAAGCAAAAAAAGGCAACAAACATTAATAAAAAAAGTTTTAATAATTTTTTCAATTTGTACCTCCTATACAACATTTGACTTTGTTGGAATGATTATAGTGATAATTGTGCCTTCATCAAGTTCACTGTTGATTAATAAATTAGCTTCATCACCATAATAAATCTTCAAGCGCAAATAAACGTTTTTCAAACCAACGCCATCGTTTAAATCAGGATTTTTAAAATTGCGATACAATTCTTCTATTTTCTCTTCTTTTATGCCATAACCATTATCTTCTACTTTAAAAACAATTTTATTGTTTATTAAGTGAGCAGATATTTTTAATTTACCTTCATCAATACGATTTTTAAGTCCATGATAAATAGCATTTTCAATTAATGGTTGTAATATTAATTTCATTGTTGTGAATTCTAAAACATTTGGATCAACGTCAAATTCATATTTGAAAGCATTAGCATAACGAATGCTTTGAATCAACAAATAACTTTTAGCATGTTCAATTTCATCTTTAACAGAAATAATATTTCGTCCTCTTGAAATACTAATTCTAAATAGTTTAGCCAATGAAACAACCATTTCGGAAGCTTCTTTATTTTTGTCATTGTCAATTAACCAAACAATAGAATCCAAAGTGTTATACAAGAAATGGGGATTAATTTGATTTTGTAAAGCTTTAAGTTCACTTTTTCTTTGAGCTTCTTGTTCTTCTACGACTTTATCCATTAATTCCTTAATCCTGTGCATCATGTTATTAAAACTTGCGCTAAGACTAGCAACTTCCATTTGTTTTCCAATGTTAACTTCTTGGACAGTAAAGTAATCAGCATCTTCAATTTCCTTCATTGTCTTTTCCAATTGTTTCAAAGGATGAGCAATGCTTCTAGATAAGAATGAAACAACAATTACAGTTGTTATTATTGCAAAAAAGGAAATGATAAGTAAAGCAAAGGTAAAATTATCTCTAGCTGTTTTGCTTTCATCAATGTTAATAAATATTGCTAAACGCCATCTAGTATTAGTAATTGTTTCAACAAAAGCAAACATTCTATTTGATTTAATATCGGCAATACTTGTTCCTAAGGCTAAATTAACAGCTCGACTGCGTAAATTCTCTGTTACTTCATTATCACTTGAAGTTGTAAAAACAACTCCATAATTACTATCAACAATTAAAATTTGACCATTTTCACCCAAATTGCTGTTTTCAGCAAGCGTAATGATTTTATCAAACTTTATTTCCATTAAAATTATTCCACGACCATTCTCAATATCATAATTGAAATATTTAGTTACATATATTTCATTTTGAGATGGAGTTGGTGAATATGGAGATGAAAAATAATGGATACTTGGTTCATTTACCGCATTAGAAAACCAAGTCATTTGTTTAACAATTGTTGAATTGTAATTGTTGTTCGAGGTATTGGCAATACAATTTCCATCAATATCAAATATAACAATATTGGATATATCAGGATTATTAATAAGAATTTCATTAAATAAATTTAATACATAATCATTTTCATTGACAATGTCAATGTTTTCTAATCTCTCAATGACAATATCAAATGTATTGATAATATCATTGATATAACCCTCATAGTTATTAACTATTTGTCTACTTATTTCTTGTGATTTTGTTTTAGAACTTTCATCAATGTAATAACCAAAGCTTCTTATTGTATAAATTGCAACAAATAAAGCAAAGCATAAAATAATTATTAAACATGATGAAATAATTTTAAACTCAATTGATTTCCCTTTTGAAAAATAATTTTTTATTTTTTTATTCAGTTTCATTATTTCGGTATTCTTTAGGTGATACTCCTTGATACTTCTTGAAACTATGGCTAAAATAATATGCTTCGCTATAGCCTACACTTTCAGCAATATCAACTATTTTCAAATTAGGATTTTTCAATAACTCTTTGGCTTTTTCCATTCTTAAAGTTGTAAGGTATTTTACAAATGTAGTGTTGCGCTCTTTTTTCAAAATGGCGCTGACATAACTAACACTTATATTGACCTTTTCAGCTAATAATTCAAGGCTCAAGTCATTATCGGTATAATGGGAATCAATATAGTTTATAATTTTGTTTAAGTTCTTTTGAATATTGTCAGAAATAATTTCACTATTTATTCTTTTAACTTTAGCTATTAATTGAGAAAACCAATCGAATAATTCATCACTAGTTTTCATTTCTAAAAGCATTTGATGATAATCAATTTCATCTTCATATAGCAATGGAAAATCATCACATGACTTTAAAATAGCATTTAAAACATTAGATATGTTAAAGGCATACGTAGCTTTATTCTCTGGTAATATTATTTTTTTCTTTAAGTTATTTAAAGTTTCATTAGCTTCTGCTATTGTTTTGAAATGAATCGCATAGCTTAATTCTTTATACTCACTATCATCAATAATTTTAACATCAGATAAGAAATTATCAAGATTGCTGAATAAATATATTTCATTTCCTCCCATAACACTTCGATAGTCTAAAGCTTTAAGAGCTTCATTGTACATCTTCTTAAAATCCATTGATGTATAAATATTACTAACACCAGTACTAACTGTAAAATTCAAAAACTTTTCAGCTTTCATATGAGTGTATTCAAAGCATCTTTCTAGGGCATTTGTGGTAATATCTTTATTAGATTTGATGATTGTTACAACTAAATCATTTTTCGTAAATGTTTCGTGGAAGAAATTATTTTGTAATCCTTCGCTTACATATTTTTTGATTGTTAATAAATCAATTTCATGTTTTTCAATATTTTCATTTTTACCACTATCAATATCAGTAATGCAAATAGCAAAATATTTATAGTTCAATGATATACCATCATATTCTAATTTTTTCAAGAAATTGGCTTCTTGTTTGTTTGAACTTATCAATTTATGCAAATCATTTTCGCGAATAACAGGCAAAGAATCTTGAATAAATTTTTGCATATTGGCTAAATTGCGATTTTGATAGTACTCTTCATCAAGTTCATCTTTTATCTTTTTCATTATTGATTCTAAGTCATTATAAGTAACAGGTTTAGTTAAAAAACCAAAGACACCTAAATCGATAGCTTGTTTAGCATAATCGAATTCATCGAAACCTGTTATGATAATAATTTTAGTTAGTGGATTGGTTTCACGAATTTTTTGAATCAATTCGATCCCAGTCATAAACGGCATACGGATATCCGTAATCACTAAATCAGGGGATAGTTGTACTACACCTTCATAAGCATCAAGTCCATTTTCATATACACCAACAATTTCAAAATCTAAATTCATTTTTGATATTGATTGGGATAAGCGAGAACGAACATCAAATTCATCATCAACGATAATAAGTTTATACATGACTTCACCTCCACTTTTTTACATTTTAACATCTTTATTTATTTTTTCCAAATAATTTTTACTTTTTGTAACTAAAGCATGATTGCGCTCACTGGCAGAAACATACTTAAATTCCTCTACAGCCTTTTTTAAATTACCTTTTTTGTAGTTAATGATACCAAGATAATAATGCGAGCTTAAGCGAAATAAGGGGGCAATATTGTCCGAAAGCAACTCTGTGAAGAAATTTTGGGCTTCATCTAAATATATTCCCTCTAAAATATTGCATTTTATCCTTATTGGCTTATAATTTACTAACATTTGAACTTTTATATTATCTGGAACAAGGCCAATTATTTTTTCCATTTGTTCAAGTAAAGCTGACATTTTTTTGCTTTCCTTTTTTTCAAAGAAATATGAACACCATACTCGATAATATGAATACTTTTGAAAATAAGAAAAATTCTTCTCTTCATCGACTAATTCATTTAACTTTTGATAAAGAGTATCTAAGTCTCCAGTTTCAAGATATACTGAAGATAAAAATATTTTCGAATCAATTTTTTGCTTTTTGGTTAAATAACAACTTTTATAAAAGTTAGTTATATTTTTTAAATATAAGTTGCTATCACAATTATTAGCAAATTCATTCATAATCATTAAAATACTTTTGGAAGTGCGACTCATTAAAAAATTAGGCAAAATAATTAAACTTATAGCAATATAAAAAGTTATATCATTAGTTGTATAAAAAGTTCCAATAAATATAGCAATGGAAACTATTAGACTAAAGATTAAATACCAAATTCTTTTTTTTCTCATTTAAAATCAACCCTATCACAAATATTTAATTTAAGTTCTTTTGCAAAAGCAATTACTTCTTCAGTTACATCATCATATAAATAATTCAAATAGTGACAATCAGCATTAATAACCACTTTAGCATCTTTATATTGCGAAACTAAGCGCCAAAAATCTAAGTATGGATATTGCCATGTAGTTTCACCATTTTTATTAAGTATTTTTCCACGGCGAGCACCATTAACGTTTAATTCCAAATAAACATTATTTTTTATCGCTGCTTCAATTATTTTCCGAGATAATTTTTCAATATTTTCATCCATTTGACATTTGGCAAAATAAAAAAAGATATCGGGATGAGCTAATATTTTAAAATAACCAGTATCTAATCCATCAACAACATTCTGGCAATAAAGTTCAAGATATTGAGGATCCATACCCCTACCATCATATATTTTATAGCCATCACAAATTATATGTTGACCAAGAATTAGATAATCAACTTTTTCTAATAAAGCTTCATATAAATATTTTTCAAAATAAACATATTCAAGTTCTAATCCTGAATATATTTTTATTTTATCATGGTACTTTTCTTTAGCATTTTTGATATCAGGAAGATATTTATTTAAAAATGTTTGATAACTCATTCTATCACCTTCCCAAATAGGTAATAAAGGGCCATGACAGCTTATTCCAATTTCTTCCATGCCAAGTTCCATTGCCTTTTGAATGTAATCAGAAGGAAGTCCTTCAGCGTGATTACACATTGAGCAATGAGTATGATAATTAGTTTTAATCAAGATATTTGCCAACCTTTCGACGCCATTTTGCACTTCTTCCTTTTCCTAAAGGTGCAATATAACCACGATCACGCAAACTTATTAAAGCTCGATTGATTGTTGATTCGCTGACATATGGGTGCATACGGCGAATATCTTCTTTGGTAAATATCTCATTCATTTTTAAAATTGTATTTTCAATATTTTCATGTTTTTTGATTTGACGATCGAATTTATAATCACCAATTATTTCTAAAGTGCGACGATAACCACTAATTATAACTTTCATCATGTAACGAATAAATCCCAATGTTTGCGCATAACCTTCTTCCCAATTAAAAGCAGCATTTTTTAATTCGATTTGGAAGTTTTCAAAATCACTTGATAATATTTCGAAAAAACTAACATATTTAAATGCTTCAATATCAGCCTTAAGGATCAAACTATAAAGTAAAACATAACTTGCTACTAAGTTTTCACTAGTAAATGGTTGAATATTATAAAAATCGATAAAGAAATGCAAATATAAAACTATTTTTTCATATTTTTCATCTTTAAGATATTTATTCATTTCATTATTTATTTCATCAATTACTAATCTTTTACTTTTGTATTTGTCACTTTGTAAAAGGGCTTTTTTGTTATTTAAAGCATAATCGAATTTAATATTGCCATAGTGAGAGAAAATAGTATTAATACAATTTAATAAATCATTGCTTTGAGTTGAATATTTATTAGGATCATTTTGAAATACTGCAAGCATATCTTTGATATTGCTCAAAGTTGCTTCTTCTTTATTTCGTGGTGTAGAATCCTTAGTTATAATTAATCTAGTACGAGTATCAGATAAATCTAAATTAAGAATTTGCGATAAAAAGAATGCATCGCGCTCTACTGTTTGCTCAACTATGCAATTTAAATCATTGCCTACTCCTTGACGCAAGCTTTCATTTAATCCTATATATTGATATATTTTAGTCAATGAGACAATAACATCATTGGGAATTAAAAATCGATTTATGTTTAAGACACAACTCATTTTTTATACCTCTTTTTTCTATTTCAAAGTAAAATCGTCATTATTTCTGACAAGTAATATTTTATCAACTTTACCAATATTCATTGAGCTTGCTGGAGTCTTAGGAGCACCTTTTTTCAATCCAAGATCAATACTCATTAGTCCATCACTACCAACAACATAACTATCCACAAATCCATTGTCTATATTAGATTTATGAACGATTTTTCCATCGATTATATATGACTTTCTTGTTGTTTCGATGTATTGTTTACCAACATGATTTTTATGACCCTTTAAGATGTCTGAAGTCTTAAAGCGTTTAATTACACCATTATTTGTCAACAAAATTATAACATCTTTCTTGCCAACATACAATCCCGCAATCACTTCATCGTTTGGACGGCCTTTCATTTCTAAGGCTTTAACACCAAATGAGGCTGGAGCGAACAAACTTATTTCTTTAGAATCATAACGAGTGATAAATCCTTCTTTAGTAATCATAACAACTTCAGTTTCTTCACCATTGCAAATATCAACGCTTACTAATTCATCATCATCACGAATCTTAGTTGCTTTTAAGGCTTTAGAATATCTATTCGCATTCAAATCGCGAATATGAGTACGTTTAGTTAAGCCATTTTTAGTTGTAAACAATAAATAGCGATCATCTTCGAAATCACTAATTGGAACAGAGAAGATAATTTTCTCATCACTACCAATAGTAGCAAGTACACTAACATTACGTCCTAAATCCTTATGCTTAGCATCAGGTATCTTAGAAACAGGTAAAAAGACATAATTTCCTTTATCTGTAAATAGTAGCAATGTATCAAGAGTAGTTACATCATATTTTGCCACAATCACATCATTGTCTTTTAGTTTTGTTTCTTCTTGAACATTATAATTCTTTGGTGTCATACGTTTAATGTAACCATCTTTAGTAATTAAAACAATAGCATCTTCCTTAGGAATTAATTCTTTAACTTCTACTTTTACTTCATCAATTTCATGTTCGATTGAAGTTTTACGTGGTGTGCTTAATTCCTCTAATGTCATCAACAATTCTTTTTTAATAAGGTCAAGTAAAGCTGATTCATTTGAAAGAATGTTTTGTAATTCTTCAACTCTTTCAGATAAACTCTTTTTTTCTTCTGTTAAAGCTACAATATCAGTATTTGTTAAACGATATAATTGTAACATAACGATAGCTTCTGCTTGTTCTTCAGAAAAACTATATGTTGAAATAAGATTATCTTTAGCATCTTTTTTGTTGGCAGAATTACGAATTGTTTGAATAACAGCATCAAGTATTGATGTCATAGCAATTAATCCATCAACAATATGCAATCTTTTCTTAGCTGATTTTAATTCAAAATTACTACGATTAGTAACAACTTCTTTTTGATGAGCGATATAAGCATCAAGCAATTCTAAAAGTCCTAATTGCATAGGTCGCTTATTGCATATTGCCACCATATTAAAATTATAGCTTATTTGTAATTCTGTAGATTTAAAGAAGAAATTACGAATATATTCAGGATTTGCATCTTTTTTAATATCAACAACAATTGATAAACCATCTTTATCTGATTCATCACGAATATCTAAAACACCATCAATGTTCTTTTGTTCAATAGCTTCACTCATTCTTTTAATTAGTTGTGATTTATTTACATCATATGGAATTTCACTAATAACGATTTGGAATTTTTTATCTTGCTCGACGATTTCTGTACGAGATTTAATAATGATTTTTCCTCTTCCAGTTTTATAAGCTTCTTTTATTCCATCATATCCTTGAACAATTCCTCCTGTAGGAAAATCAGGCCCTTGAACAATATTCATTATGGCTTTCAAATTACAATTAGGATTATTAATACGATAAATTGTTGCATTAATTATTTCATCAATATTGTGCGGTGGAATTTCTGTAGCATAACCTGCAGAAATACCTGTTCCCCCATTAACTAAAAGGTTAGGAAAGTATGAAGGTAAAATGGTTGGTTCATACTCTTCATCATCAAAATTAGGCACAAATCCTACTGTTTTTTTATTGATATCCTTTAATAAATATTCTGCATACTTTGATAGTCTTGCTTCAGTATAACGCATAGCAGCGGCACTATCACCATCAATTGATCCATTATTTCCTTGCATATCGATTAATGGAAAACGAATCTTAAAATCTTGTGATAAACGCACTAAAGCTTCATATACAGATGTATCACCATGTGGGTGATATTTACCTATAACTTCACCAACAATACGAGCTGATTTTTTATATGGCTTATTGGAAAAAATTCCAAGTCGATACATAGCAAATAATATTCTTCTTTGTACTGGTTTTAAACCATCTCTAACATCTGGTAAAGCTCTATCTTGAATTATATATTTTGAATATCTGCCAAAGCGATCGCCAAATATATTCTCTAAATTATCAGTTAGAATTCTTTCATTAACGAATTCTTCAACACTAGTAACTACACTTTTTTTACTCATCGCCGATCACCTCAACATCTTCAAGTGTAAAGTTATCATCATTGTCAAAGGAAACATTGTTCTCTATCCATTCACGACGAGGGTCAACATTATCTCCCATTAAAATGGAAATACGATTATCCGCCTCACTAAAATCTTCAATATTTACTCTAATCAAAGTTCTTGTTTCTGGATTCATTGTTGTTTCCCACAATTGATGATAGTTCATTTCTCCTAATCCCTTAAATCTTTGAATATTAATGCTCTTGCCACTGGCAATCTTATCACGAAGTTCTTCATCAGACCAAGCATATTCAACATGATTTTTAAAAGCAATTTTATATAGTGGTGGTTGAGCAATATAAACTCTTCCATCTTCTATTAATCCTCTCATATATCTAAAGAAGAATGTCAATAAAAGTATTTGAATATGAGCACCATCAGTATCGGCATCGGTCATAATAATTATCTTTTTATAATTACATTTTGATAAATTAAATTCTGAGCCTATACCTGTACCAATTGTATAAATAATTGACATAATTTCTTCATTTTTTAATAATTCTTCTCTTCTAATTTTTTCAGCATTTATTACTTTACCACGAAGAGGTAAAATAGCTTGATAGCGTCTATCACGGCCTT
>CANQJU010000018.1 GCA_947624315.1 uncultured Bacilli bacterium
ATTAAATAAATACTTATTAATATCAATGGAGTTCAATGGAGTTCAATGGAGTTCAATGGAGTTCAATATATATTATAATATATAATACTTTAGTAAAATGATAAAAAAGAGGTATAAACTAATGAAGGATAATATATTTAATAGTTTTCATCATAGTTTTATTAGTAATGCTTATGAATATTTAGGATGTCATTATGAAAAAAATAAAACTATTTTTCGGGTGTTTGCTCCTCATGCAACCTCCATTAGTGTTGTTGGGGATTTTAATAATTGGGATGACAAAGTTAATGTCATGAAAAGAATCAGTGATGAAGGAGTATGGGAAGCGGAAGTTAATAATGCAAGAATATTTGATAATTACAAATATCAAATCACTTCCTTTAACAAAAGATTTTTAAAACAAGATCCATATGCCTATCACAATGAAACAAATGGAGGAACATCTTCTAAAGTTTATTCCTTAGATGGCTATAATTGGCAAGATAATGAGTGGATAGAAGATCGTAAAAATAAGAATATATATGATAAACCAATGAATATATATGAAGTTCACTTGGGATCATGGAAGCGTCATAAAAAAGGTTATGTTTTAAATTATCGAGAGATTGCTGATAAGTTAATTCCATATGTTAAAAGGATGGGATTTACTCACATCGAAGTTTTGCCTTTAACGGAATATCCTTATGATGGCTCATGGGGTTATCAAGTAAGTGGATATTTTAGTGTGACATCTAGATATGGAACACCTCATGATTTTATGTACTTTGTTGAAAAGGCTCATCAAAATAATTTAGGAATTATAATGGATTGGGTTCCTGCTCATTTTCCTAAAGATGATTTTGCTCTATATGAGTTTGATGGAACTTATTTATATGAAGATAGTGAACCAACCAAAATGGAACATAAGGGCTGGGGAACAAGAATTTTTGATTTTAAAAAGCCAGAAGTTAAATCTTTTTTGATATCAAGTGCTCGTTTCTTTTTGGAAAAATATCATATTGATGGTTTAAGAGTTGATGCTGTAGCCGCAATGATTTATTTGGATTATGATCGTGAAAAGTGGATTCCTAATTGCTTTGGTGGAAATTATAATTTAGAAGCTATTGATTTCTTAAAAGATTTAAATATTGAAATGTTTAAACATTTTCCTAATGTCTTAATGATTGCTGAGGAATCAACTGCTTTTCCTAAAGTTACTTATCCTGTATATGAAGATGGATTAGGTTTTAATTATAAATGGAATATGGGATGGATGAATGATACTTTGTCATATATCAAAGTTGATCCTCTTTTTAGAAAGTATGATCATAATAAATTGACTTTTTCGATGACCTATGCTTTTAGTGAAAACTTTATTTTACCTATTTCTCACGATGAGGTTGTTCATGGAAAATGTTCATTGCTTAGTAAAATGCCAGGAAGCTACGAAGAAAAATTTGCTAACCTGCGCGCTTTTTATGGATATATGATGACTCTACCCGGAAAGAAATTGCTTTTTATGGGATGTGAGTTTGGACAATTTATTGAATGGAATTATAAACAAGAGCTTGATTGGTTATTATTAGATTATCCAAAGCATAAAGAAATTCAACGCTATGTCAAAGATTTAAATACTTTTTATTTAAAACATAGTTCTTTATTTGAAATCGAAAATTCATGGGATGGTTTCACATGGATTAATGCTGATGATAGCAATCATAATTGTTTAAGCTATATAAGACGAAATCGTCAAAATAAGGAATTAATTGTTATTATTAACTTCTCAGGTGACATGCTTGTTAATTATCGCTTAGGAGTAAGAAAAGGTAGTTATAAAGAAGTATTTAATAGCGATTTATATAAATATGGTGGTGAAAATCATCAAAATATGATTTTGGTCAGTGAAAAAGTCAGTTGCAATAATCAAAAAAATTCAATTGTTTTAAATATACCAAAATTATCAATAATTATTTTAAAAAAATGTCGAGGAGAGAAAAATATTAACTAAAAAAGAATGTGTGGCAATGCTTTTGGCGGGAGGACAAGGAAGTAGACTATATGCACTTACAAGCAAAATAGCTAAACCCGCAGTTCGTTTTGGAGCCAAATATCGTATTATTGATTTTCCTTTATCAAATTGTATTAATTCTAATATTGATACTGTTGGCGTTTTGACACAGTATCAACCATTAATTCTTAATGAATATATTGGAAATGGACAACCTTGGGATTTGGATAGAACATTTGGAGGAGTTCATATTTTACCACCATACCAAGGAAAGAAAAGAACCGACTGGTATAAGGGAACAGCCAATGCTATCTATCAAAATATTGATTTTATGAAAAGATATAATCCTGAATATGTTTTAATATTATCAGGAGATCACATCTATAAAATGGATTATAGCAAAATGTTAGCTTTTCATAAAAGTAATAATGCGGAAGCAACTATTGCCGTTCTTGATGTACCATTAGAGGAAGCTAGTCGTTTTGGTATTATGAATACTGATGCTGATTATCGAATAAACGATTTTGAAGAAAAACCAGCAAAGCCTAAAAGCACAAAAGCTTCTATGGGAATTTATATTTTCAATGCTGAACTTTTATACAAATATTTAGAAGATGATGAGAATGATCCAAATTCAAAAAATGATTTTGGAAAGAATATAATTCCGAAGATGTTAAATGATGGCAGAAGAATGTTTGCCTACCCATTCAAAGGATATTGGAAGGATGTTGGAACAATTGATAGTTTATTAGAAGCCAATATGGATTTATTAAAAGATGAAAATTTGGATATCTTTAATAAAAACTGGAAAATATATTCTCGTAATGATCCTTTTCCTCCACAATTTATTTGTGATGGTGCTAAACTAGGCAATTCAATGGTTACAGTTGGATGTTATATTGAAGGTGAAGTTGTTAATTCTTTGCTTGCTAGCAATGTAAAAGTTGAAAAGGGTGCGGTAATTAGAGATAGTGTAATTTTTGAAAATACAATAATCAAAAAGGGAAGTGTAATTAATCATAGTATTATTGCTAATGATGTTGTTGTTGAAGAAAATGCATGTATTGGAAGTAAAAAAGAAGAAGATAATAAAATATCTGTTGTTGGCGAAGGAATGGTTGTTAAGAAAAATCAAGTCATCGCTAGTGGTGAAATTGTTGAGAAAGTTGAGGAGGAATAAAGATGTCAATATTAGGATTAATTTTTTCAAATATTCATAATCGTGAAATATTTGAAGTTACCAAATATCGTACGATAGCATCTGCTCCCATTGGGGGAAGATATCGTTTAATTGATTTTCCTTTATCAAATATGGTAAATGCGGGAGTTACTCAAGTAGGAGTAATAACTAAAAACAACTATCAATCATTGATGGATCATGTAGGTTCAGGTAAAGAGTGGGATTTAGCTCGAAAAAATGGCGGTTTGGTCATTTTACCACCATATGTATTAAATGATGAAGTTTATAATACCAGATTAGAAGCTATTAAAAGCATTAGCAGTTTTATCAATCATTCTAAAGCTGAATATGTTTTAATGACAGATTGTTATCATATATGTAATATAGATTATAGTGATTTATTAAAAAAACATTTACAAAAAGATGCAGATATAACTTGTGTTTATCGAAAGTGTCAAGATAAAAATGAAAGTAATTTACCAGCTAACGCTTTTGTTTTAGATGAAAATGAAAGAGTTGTGGAAATGAATTTAGTTGATGAAGTTAAAGTTGGTTGGAACTTAAGCGTTGATATTTGGATTATGAAAAGGGATTTGTTACAAACACTAATTATGGAATCAATTAATACTAATTATCATAGTTTTAATCGTGACATTTTGAGCAAAAATTTAAAAAATCTTAAAGTATTTGGATATAAATTTGATGGCTACTTTGGTAACATTTGCAATTTGAAATCATATTTTGATGTAAATATGGATTTATTAAATAATGATGTTCGTAATGAATTATTTAATATTCCTAATCGTTCTATTTATACCAAAATAAGAGATTCTGCTCCAACAATCTATGGAGAAGATGCTAAGGTTAGCAATTCTTTAATTGCTGATGGATGTGTTATTGAAGGCAGTGTATCTAATTCTATTATATTTAGGGGAACAAAAATTAAAAAGGGTTGTGTAATTGAAAATTCAATTTTGATGCAAGATACAGTTGTATATGAAAATATTCATTTGCAAAATGTTATAACAGATAAAAATGTACAAATAAAAACTAAAAAGGAACTATGTGGTTCTGAAGAATATCCAGTATATGTTAAAAAGAATGGAGTGCTTTAATGAAAACTAAAAATATATTATACGTTGCTTCTGAATGTAAAGGGTTTGCGGTTACTGGTGGATTAGCTGAGGTTGCTGGAAGTTTACCTCAAGCTATAATGAAAGCTAATAAGGAATATAAAGTCAAAGTTTTAATGCCTTTATATAAAAGAATAAATGAACAATATGGAAAAAAATTAAAATTTGTTGCTGCCACAACCGTTGTTTTAGCTTGGCGTAA
Organism: uncultured Bacilli bacterium; assembly: GCA_947624315.1. Lineage (GTDB taxonomy): Bacteria > Bacillota_I > Bacilli_A > ML615J-28 > CAG-698 > Tener-01. Next base: position 4,503 of record CANQJU010000018.1, read on the forward strand.
TCTTTATTGTGGAATTTTCACAATGAAAAAAGATAATGTTGAATATTATTTTGTTGATAATAAATATTATTTTGATCGTGATAATATTTATGGCTATTATGATGATGGCGAACGCTTTGCTTTCTTTTCTAAAAGTGTTTTTGCAGCTATGGATATTATGAAATTCTATCCTGATGTTATTCATACAAATGATTGGCACACAGCGTTAGTAAATGTATACTTAGATATCCTTTATAAAAAGCAAGGATATTTAATGGATATTAAATCTGTTTTTACTATTCATAATATTGAGTATCAAGGAGTATATGGCTTAGATTTTATTGAAAATGTCATTGGCATTGATAGCAAATATAATGATATTTTAGAATATAATGGATTAGTCAATTTAGTTAAAGGGGCAATTGTATGCAGTGATTTAGTTACTACAGTATCTCCACGCTATGCCCGTGAAATCTCAACTGCATCATTTGCTTGTGGCCTTGAGCATATCATTCGCATAAATAATGATAAAGTTTTAGGAATTATTAATGGAATTGATGTTGATGCTTATAACCCTGAAACTGATAAAGCTATTAGTTATAACTATAATAGCCTTGATACATCTAAGAAATCTTTAAATAAATTAGCTTTACAAAGAGAATTAGGATTAGAAGAGAATAAAGACAAATGTATGATAGGAGTTATTTCTCGTTTAGTTTCTCATAAAGGAATGGATTTATTAATTGAAAAGTTTTCCGAATTAATGAAAGAAGATATTCAATTAGTTATTTTAGGAACGGGAGATGAATATTATCAAAATAAGTTTTTAGAGTTTGGATGGAATTATCGTCACAAGGTGCGTACGATTATTAATTTTGATAGCAATTTATCACATCGTATTTATGCTGCTTGTGACTTATTCTTGATGCCATCAAAAATGGAACCATGTGGATTAAGTCAAATGATTGCTTGTCGTTATGGAGCTGTGCCAATTGTTAGAGGTACAGGTGGCTTATATGATTCTATCAATAACTATGAAAATGGTAGTGGAAATGGTTTTGTTTTTAAAGATTTTGATGGTAATCAAATGTTAGATAAAATAAAATATGCAATTTATGTATATAATAATAAGGAAGAATACCAAAATCTACAAAAAGTAGCTATGGAGACTGATTTTAGTTGGAATTCATCAGCTGAAAAATATATAAACATGTATAAAATGTTAGACAAATAACATAAAGGAGAGTGATTGAAATGGAGCAGTTAAATAATCCTCAAAACATAAAGAATATGTTAGAGGACAATTTATCAAAGCTTTTTGGTATACAAGGTAGTGAGGCTAATGCTGAGCAGTTTTATAAGGCTGCCGCTACCACAATCAATGATATTTTAAGAAAGAAAAGAAGAGAGTTTGATGCTAAAGTTAAAGCTAACAAAGCTAAAAGAGTTTATTACTTAGCTATGGAATTTTTAATGGGAAGATCATTAAAAAACAATCTATATAACTTAGGTATGACTGATGCTTTTGAAAAAGTTTTATCTGAATATGGTTTTACTTTAGAAGATCTATATGACAAAGAACCGGATGCTGGACTTGGCAATGGTGGTTTAGGCCGACTTGGCGCTTGTTACTTAGATTCTTTAGCTAGTCAAAATTATCCTGCTTTAGGCTTTTCTTTAAGATATGAATATGGTTTATTTAAACAAAAAATAGTTGATGGTTATCAAACTGAATTACCTGATGTATGGTTACCAGGTGGAGAAGTTTGGTTAACTATGAGAACAGATAAAATTGAAACCGTTAAATTTGGTGGATATGTTGAAGAAAAATTTATTGGTGGAAAAACTGTTTATGAATATCATGATTATCAAGAAGTAGAAGCTGTTCCATATGATATGATGGTTTCTGGAGCCAATAGTGAAGCTATCAGTGTCTTGAGATTGTGGCGAAGTCGTAATATTCGTAATTTTGATATTAATTCTTTCAATCAAGGCGATTACTTAAAAGCTATGAAAGATTATAATGATGCCGATTTGATTTCTAAAATATTGTATCCTTCTGATGATCATTATGAAGGCAAAGCTTTAAGAATTAAGCAACAATACTTTTTAGTAAGTGCATCTATTCAAAGTATTATCAAAAACCATATTAAATATTATGGTGATATTAAATCATTACCTAAATATGCCGCAATTCATATTAATGATACGCATCCAGCTCTATGTATTCCTGAGCTAATGAGAATTTTAATGGATGATTTTAATATTAGTTTTGATGAAGCATGGAAAATGGTCAAAAAGACAGTTGCATATACTAACCATACTGTAATGGCTGAAGCCTTAGAAAAGTGGTCAGAAGAACTAATAATGAAATTGTTGCCAAGAATATACATTATTATAAAGCAAATAAATCGTCGCTTTATTGAGGAAACAAAATGTAGTGGCGTTAGTGAAGATGAAATTAATTCCCTTGCTATTATTGGTTACAATCAAATAAGAATGGCTAATATGAGCGTTATTGCTTCTCATACTGTTAATGGTGTAAGTGGGTTACATAGTGAAATTATCAAAAATAGTATTTTTAATGGATATTATAAGTTGACACCGGAAAAGTTTACTAATGTTACTAATGGTATTGCTTATCGTAGATGGTTGTGTCAATCTAATCCAGAATTAGCTAAATTGTTAGATGAGAAGATTGGAGTAGAATATCGCCATGATGCTTCTAAATTAATTGACTTAATGAAATACATTGATGATGATGAAGTTTTACAACGCTTAGAAGAAATTAAACATCACAATAAGTGTGAGTTTGCTAAATATTTATATAAGAAAACAGGAATAGCTGTTGATCCTAATACTCGCTTTGATGTTCAAGTTAAAAGATTGCACGAGTATAAGAGACAACTATTGAATGCTTTAAAGATAATTGCTTTATTCATTCAATTAGAAGAAAATCCAGAAATGGAAATGACTCCTCAAACATTTATTTTTGGAGCCAAAGCTGCCCCAACATATTATGTGGCAAAAGATATTATTAAATTAATTTGTAGCATTTCTAGTGAAATAAGTAGAAGACCAAAAATGCAAGAAAAATTAAATGTTGTGTTTGTTGAAGACTACAATGTTACTGCTGCCGAGATTTTAATTCCGGCTTCAGAAATAAGTGAACAAATATCTCTTGCTGGAAAAGAAGCTAGTGGAACAAGTAATATGAAATTCATGATCAATGGTGCTATTACTTTGGGAACATTAGATGGAGCTAATGTTGAGATAAGTGAAGAAGTAGGAGATGAAAATATTGTTATTTTCGGAATGAAGTCTGAAGAGGTTAATGATTTATGGAGCAAAGGTTATAGCGCTTCTCGTTTATATGAAGAAAATCCTCTACTTCGCAAAGTTTTAGATCGTTTAGATGTTGGTTTTAATGGTCAATCATTCTATCATATTAAAAAATATTTGTTAAGCAACTATCCAATTGCTGATCCATTCATGTGTTTAGCCGATTTTAGCGATTATATGAGAGCATATCATGAAATGGATAGAATGTATAAAGATAGACGTCGTTGGAATCAAATGTCTTTAGTTAATATTGCTCATGCTGGAGTATTCTCTGCTGATAGAGCAATTAAAGAATATGCTGAAAAAATATGGGGTATAAAACCTATTGAATAATATGCAAGATATTTTATATAATCCTTTGATTAGTTTTTATAAAAATCCTATAGGTGCAGTATTAGCTAATGAATTGGTTAATATAAATATAGGTATTAATAAAAACTTTCAAATATACAATTTAAAAATCATAATTAATAAAGATTATTCTAATAGTGAAATTAGTTATGATTTGCAGTGGCTTAAAAATGATGAATTGTATAATTATTATAATGTAAGTTTTCAAATAAATGATATTGGTATTTATTGGTATTGCTTTTGCTTTGATGATTGTTATGGACATCACTTTATTTTCTATCAAGAAAATTGTGAAGTACTGCTTTCTGATGAAAAAAGATGTTGGCAATTAAGTGTCCATCAAAAGTTCTTAGGAAAACTTGATTGGTTCCAAGGGAAAGTAATGTATCAAATTATGGTTGATAGATTCTATAGTGGAGGAGTAACTTATCAAAAGAAAAATATCATAATGCATCAAAATTGGGATGAAATTCCTAACTATATGCCTATCAATGGAGAAATATTAAACAATGATTTCTTTGGTGGTGACTTATTAGGTATTATTCAAAAGTTAGATTATTTAAAGGAATTAAATGTTAGCATTATATTATTAAATCCTATTTTTCTAGCTGATTCTAATCATAAATATGATACTGCTGATTATATGAAAATTGATCCAATGTTTGGTAATGATAAAATCTTTAAAGAGTTATGTAGTGAAGCCAAAAAAAGAAATATCAGTATTGTTTTAGATGGTGTATTTAATCATAGTGGATCTAATAGTATTTACTTTAATAAGAATGGAACATATGATAATTTAGGAGCTTATCAATCTATTGATTCACCATATTATAATTGGTATTTATTTAATAATTTCCCTAATAATTATCAAAGTTGGTGGGGCTTTAATCACTTGCCTCAATTCAATCAAAAAAATGATGATTATATTAATTTTATTACGGGAAAAAAAGGAGTAATAAATAAGTGGATTAAAAATGGCGCTAGAGGTTTTCGCTTAGATGTTGTTGATGAATATCAAGATGATTTTATCAAAAAAATATCAAAATCTTTAAAAGAATTAGATAATGAAAATTTACTTATTGGTGAGGTTTGGGAAGATGCGAGTAACAAGATCGCTTATTCCCAAAGAAAATCATATTTTTCTGGGGAACAGTTGGATTCTGTGATGAATTATCCTTTTCGTAAAGCCATTATTGATTTTATAAACAATAATAATATTTATGGCTTTCGAAATTGTATAAGAAATATTATTAACAATTATCCTAAACATGTCCTTGATAGTCTCATGAATATCTTATCAACTCATGACACTATTCGCATACTAAATGCTTTTATAAAAGTTGATTATCATTATTTGTCTAAAAAAGAACAAGCTGAATATGAAATACCTTATGATGAATATTATTTATCTCGCCAAATGTTAAAGATTGCTTCCACTATGCAATTTACTTTACCAGGTGTTCCTTGTATTTTTTATGGTGATGAAGTCGGTATACAAGGATTTAATGATCCGTTTTGTCGAAAGACAATGCCATGGGGGCATTTTGATGAGGAAATTCTATCTTGGTATAAAAAATTAGGTCATATCAGAGAAGATGAAATTTTTATTGATGGAATATATGAAGAAGAATTTGTATCTGATAATATTTTTGCTTATTCTCGCCATAAAAATAGTAGTAAAATAATTATTATTATAAACAATGGTAATACAGATTTTCAATATTCATTAGATAAAGGATATGATATGATTAATGATATTGAAGTAAATAATAGCCTTAATGTTTTAAAAAAGAATGTGGCTATAATCAAAGTTAGTAATTAATTTTACTAACTTTTTATTTTGCCCATAATTTTTTTTAGGAAAGGAATACATTATAACAGGAGGCGAAAAAATGAATTATTATGGATATATGGAGTATCGAACTGTTTTAGATGATGAAAAAATGAATGTCTATGATGCTAGTGAAGGCTTCACTAAAGGAACAATGTTTAAAGCACTTTATGATCCATATAAGAATTATTTACCGAAGCAACCAACCTCAATGACAGAAAAAGGTAGGTTAATGCTTGATGTTCAAATGTATTGTGCAGCTGCTCATGATTTTGCACTTTATTTAGATGTATTTCCAAATGATCGCAATGTTATTAAGTTAAGAAATGAGTATTTAGAAAAATATAAAAATGCTTTAAAGAATTATCAATCAAAATATGGAGCTATTACTACATCTAGTATTACTAGTTGGCCTTGGGAGGGAAATAAATAATGTTTACTTATGAAAAAAGATTGATTTATCCAATTAACATTAAGAAAAAGGATTTGAAGATGGCTCAAGTGATTTATTGTCAGTATGGCGGTGTTTATCTCTTGGAAAACGAAAAAAGAGCCTAGGTTAAATTTTAGGCTCATTTTTTAATGCTTAATTCATAAACTCTACTTCGATAATTCCAGTTTCGTTAACTACAATTTTTTTGATAAATACCTGCACAAATTCTTTTTGCTGAGATAATGATAACTTTGGCCATTCTTCAACAAGTTTGATGGCTACTTTTTTTTGCTCAATTTCATCGTTTTGATTGTTTAGACTATTTATTTTATTTTGGGTAACTTTAAGATTTTCAACAATATTTTCAACTCTAGTATTTAATTCATTTAACATTAATTGATAATCGGTGTTATTAATAATCTCATCTAGTAGCATTAGTGTTAGTTTCTTTTTTCTTGCATTCTCTTTTTCCAACTCATTATTAAATTTTGCAATATCCTTTTCATATTCTTTAATATGATCTTTATTTTTCTTAACATTAATTACTACTTCAGAAGAAGCAAATTTTACTAGATACTCATAAAACATTTGATGCATTTTTGTTAAGGATAAGGTTTTAAAGCAATTACATCTACCTTCAGAATGTTTCCTACAATAATAGTAACGATATTTTGCATCGTTATATTTATTGCCAGATACTGCAGTCTTTAAAGGCGCACCGCATTCACAAAATACTCTACCTTTAAGTATAAAGTCATCAACACCATATTTTTTGGCTAATGAAAAATTAGCGTTTCTAATAGATTGTGCTTTCATGAATTCTTCATAAGTAATAATTGGGTCTATATTATTTGCATCGAGAAGC
>CANQJU010000019.1 GCA_947624315.1 uncultured Bacilli bacterium
TGAAGGAGATAAAATAGCTGTACCTAACGATTCAACTAACTTTTCTCGAGCTTTATATTTGCTTGAAGATTTAGGACTTATTGAAGTTGATCATAGTAAAGGATTTTTATTGTCATTAAATGATATTAAATCAAATCCTAAAAATCTTGATATAATTCAATTTGAAGCTGCCGCAATTCCTGCTCAACTATCAGAAGTTGCTTATGGTGTTATTAATGGAAACTATGCTTTAAGTGCTGGTATTAAAGATAATCGTTTAGCAAGTGAAGATCCTGAATCAGAATCATTAAAAACATATGCAAATGTATTGGTTGTTAAAAAAGGCAATGAAAATGATCCAAGAACAAAAGTTTTAATTGAAGCTTTATCTCAAGACAATATTAGAAAGTTTATCGAAGAAAAATATCAAGGAGTTGTAGTTCATTCAATATCTATCCCTGAATAAAAGGAGGAAAAGTTGTATACAAGTATTTTAGAACTAGTAGGTAATACACCTTTACTAGAATTAAAAAAATTTTGCCAAGAAAAAAATATCAAATCTCAAATTTTTGGTAAATTAGAGTTTTTTAATCCATCTTTTAGTGTAAAAGATCGAGCAGTTAAGTATATTCTTGAAGGAGCTATAAAAAATAGGAAATTAAAAGAAGGATATACAATTATTGAAGCTACAAGTGGAAACACGGGAATTTCTCTTGCTTGCCTTGGTAAAGCTTTAGGATATAATGTAATTATTGTAATGCCTGATTCAATGAGTGAAGAAAGAAGAAAACTAATTGTCGCTTATGGTGCTAAATTGGTTCTAACTCCTGGAAGATTAGGAATGCAGGGAGCAGTTGATGAAGCTAATCGACTTCATGAAAATAATCCTAAAAGTATTATTTTAGGTCAATTTACTAACATGGATAATGTTAAAGCACATTACGAAACTACAGCAGTAGAAATATATCAAGAAATAAGCGATGTAGATTATATTGTTGCGGGAGTAGGTAGTGGAGGAACAATTACTGGCATTGGGAAATACGTTAAGGAACACAATTTGAAAACTAAAATTGTTGCGGTTGAACCAGCTAAATCACCATTATTATCAACTGGTAAAAGTGCTCCTCATGGTATTCAAGGTATTGGGCCAAATTTTATTCCCGATATTTTAGATTTAAACGTTATTGATGAAGTCATTACTATTAGTGAAGAAGAAACTTATCAAACAGCAAGAGATGTTCGTGATAGTGAGGGATTGCTTTTGGGAATAAGTTCAGCTGCGGCCTTAAATGCTGCTAGTAAAATTATTAAAAAGCAGGAAAATAAAAAGGTAGTTGTAATTTTTCCTGATGATGGAATTAAATATTTATCAACTGATATTTACAAATAAAAAATAGAGCGTTATTGCTCTATTTTATTTTTTCGATAGTTTTTATATAAATAATAGGATATGGGAAATCAGTTAGTCCACCACCAACATTAACTGTTGGAGCTTTAGAAATGCGCATAACTGTTTCTAAACTTTCTTCATCAACTGTTTTTCCAAAAGCTGCATATTGTCCATCTAAATGAGGAGTAGGAGCAGAACAAATAAAAAATTGACTGCTTGCACTATTCATATCAGATGTTCTAGCCATGGAAATAACTCCCGGAACATGTTTGATTTTATTATCAAAACCGTTCGCTTGAAATTCACCCATAATGCTAGGGACATCCTTTTTTACATTAATTTGATTATTGACAACATAATATCCACCAGTTTGTATCATAAAGTTTTCAATTACACGATGGAAGCAAACACCATCATAAAACTTTTTTTGAACAAGATCTAAAAAATTACTAACAGTTTTAGGAGCAACTGTTGGATATAATTCTAAATCAATTTTACTATCATCGTCTAAAATAATTCTTACAATTGGATTTTCCATAGAAATACTCTCCTTGCATAAAATTATATCATAAAAGATAAAAATGTTTAAATGTTTTTTAAAATAAACTTTAAAAACGTTTTATTTTTTGATATACTATTTGTAAGAGGTAGATTATGAAGAAAATTGAAAAAATCGCAAACATTATTAAAGAAGCAAACGAAAAGAATGTACTTGTTAAAGATATTGATGTGTTTGGTTATCAATATACTTATAAAACTAAGATTTTAGGAAGTGTTAATAAATATTGGTTTGGCGAGCATCAAGTAATTGATTACTTTTGCCCACTAAATAGTGAAAGCAATAATGATAATAGACCTGGTACTAAAAAGACATCAACACAATATATAACTGTTCATGACACGGCTTCAGTTGCTCCATCCGCTGGATCTTTGGCTCATGCTAAATATGTTTATAATGGTGGTGGCGGTACAAGTTGGCATTATAGTTCTGGTAGTGATGGTATTTATCATCAAATACCTGATGATGAAGTAGCATATCACGCAGGAGATGCTTTAGTTGTCCCCTTCTCTTTAGAGAATACTATGGTAAAAGGAAATGATCCTCATCCCAATGTTACTATTAAAGATGGATATTATTATATCAATAGAGAAAAAACAGTTATTGCTGCTCCTAAAGTGACATATAAATTAGGCAGTGATGGTTTATTGCACTATGCTTCTGATGGCTTTATTCAAAGCAAAAAAGCTCCAAATGATGCTAAAGAAAACGAAGAGTGTAATGATCCTAATACTACTAGAATTAATGATTTAGGAGTAAGAGTTGATTTAGCTACTAATGGTTACTATTACATGGGACCTACATATTATAGTAGTGGTTATCAATATATCTCAAATAGAGGTGGAAACCTAAATAGTATTGGCATTGAAACAATGGTTCATGAGGGTAGCGATTTATATTTAACATGGCAAAAAACAGCAAAGTTAGTTGCCCATTTACTTGTTCAAAATAATCTTTTACCTGATAGAGTTAAACAACATCATTTCTTTAGTGGTAAAGATTGTCCTATGACTTTAAGACATGCTAACTTATGGGATAAATTTATTGAACTAGTTAATACTGAGTATGATGTTTTAGTATTATCTAAAGACATTAAAATTGAATTTGAATGTCAAAGCCCATATGTTGATAAAACTGGCAGAGTTATTAAATTACCAGAAAAAGAAGAAAAGATTAAATATAATGTTATTATAAAAGATAAAGAAGAAGAAATAAAATTGGAATTAGAAAGTATAATAAAAGGATAGTTATGGAATATAGAAAATTTAAAAATACTGATAGATTATCATTGCTAGGTTTCGGTTGTATGCGATTCCCTGTTTTAGAAAATGGAAAGATTAATGAAGAAGAAGCTGAAAAGATGCTTGATGAAGCACTTCAAAATGGAGTTAATTACATTGACACTGCCTACCCATATCATAATGGTGATAGTGAGCCTTTTGTTGGAAGAGTGTTAGATAAGTATCCACGTGATTCATACTTTTTGGCTACAAAATTTCCTGTTTGGAAAGCAGAAACATTTGATGATGTTGTGGAAACATTTAATAGCCAATTAGAAAGATTAAATAAAAGTTATATTGATTATTATTTAATTCATTCTTTAGATAAAGAAAAATGGGAAAAAGTTAAAAAATTGGGAATGCTTGATTTCTTAGATAAAATGCGTAAAGAAGGAAAAATTAGACATTTAGGTTTTTCTTTCCATGATGACTATAATGTTTTTGAAGAAATAATCAAATATCATGATTGGGATTTTTGTCAAATCCAATTTAATTATTTAGATACAGAAGAACAAGCGGGAATAAAAGGATATGAACTTGCTAAAAGCATGAATATTCCTATGGTAATAATGGAGCCTATCAAAGGGGGAGCATTGGCATCACTTCCTGAAGAAGTTGGTAAAGAACTTAAGGAAACCCATAGCGAATGGAGTGCAGCATCTTGGGCTTTAAGATTTGTAGCAAGTCATGATAATGTTATGACTATTCTTAGTGGTATGTCAACAATGGATCAAGTTAAAGACAATCTTAATACCTTTAATACTTTGACTGAATTTGGCCCTAAAGAAATAGAAAGTATTAAAAAAGCTGTTGTAAAGTTTAAAGCACGAATTAAAAACCCTTGTACTGGATGTCGTTATTGTATGCCTTGTCCATCTGGTGTTAATATTCCACGTAATTTTAGTGCATGGAATAAATATAGCATGTATGACAATATGCGAGTTGTTGCATGGGCTGTTAATGATATGAAAGAAAAAGGAGAAACAGCTGATAAATGTGTCAAATGTGGAAAATGTGAGAAGCTTTGCCCACAACATATTTCTATCCGCAGTGATTTAGAAAAAGTTTGTAAAGACCTATATAAATAGCCTCAATTTAGAGGCTTTTTTTGTGCTAAATAAAAAAAGCCCTTGAAATTCAAGAGCTTATATTTGTTTATGAATAATTAAATATTAACATAATTATTATTTATTTTCTTCTACTCAAATCTTTCAAAAAACGCTTTAACAAGAACGCAAGGAAATATGGAAATGTATAGAACTTACCATTAAAACCGATGTTTTTATTGCAAAATTTAATTCCATACTTGATCTCTTTATAAGAGTTATCATCAATAAGGCTGTTTAAGGAAAGAGTTGCGTTATCACTAGCTTTAACTTCTACAGGTACAAGAGAGTCAGCATCACGGACGAAGAAATCCATCTCAAGAGTACCCTTATCGTTACGATAGAAGAATAAGGAGTATCCTTGTTTTACGAGCATATCTCCGATTATATTTTCATAAATTGCACCCTTGTAAGTGTTGAAGTTTTTATTATTGCGAAGATCATCTTGCGCCTCTTCATCAAGAGAAGCTATAAGCAAACCTGTATCTCGATAATAGATTTTGAAATTGTTAGGATTATAGTTGCCGTTGAGTGGAAGTTCGGGATATTGCATACAATAGCAAACATTGATAATAGCAGCGTTATCTAACCATTCGACAGTGCCGATATACTCTCGGCTTCGAGCGCTTTTTTCTACCTTGGATATCTGAAATTTTTTGTTATCTTTACCGAGAAAAACAGGAATCCTTCTGTAAATGTTAAGTATTTTGCCTTGATCTAGACCGCTTGCGTACTTGGTGATATCCTCTTCATAATCTAACAATATTTGTTTTTGAAGTTTGAGTGTACCACTATAGTTTTTCTTTGTAACAAAAGAATAAACAATTGCTGGCATTCCTCCCAGAGTCATATATTCTCTGAAGTTATCAAGCATAACATCATATTCTACGTGTGAGAATGGAGTGAGAGTGAGCATGTGCTGATAAAGATCTTCGATTTGCTCAGGCTTGTAACCCTTTGCCCAAAGAAATTCCTCAAAGTCCATTGAGTACATTTCATAATCTTCTTTATTACCAACGCTATTCGATTCAATCTCATTGTAATTTATGCCCATCATAGAACCTGAGCATATGACATCGAATCTACCATCAGCGTGAAATGACTTTAAACTTGTAGCACAATTAATGCACGCTTGAAGTTCATCAAAGAAAATTAGTGTATTACCAGGAACGAATTCCAAACTTGGATTTTTGAAAGAGATATTTTTAAGAATGGTGTCAACTTCAAAACCATCATCAAAAATATCTAGATATTGTTTTTGAAGAATAAAATTGATTTCAACAAAGTTAGTATAGTTGTTTCTTGCAAAGGCACGAATAGATTCTGTTTTTCCAATTTGTCGCGCTCCTTTAACAATCAATGGCATATGTTCGGGATTGTTTTTCCATTCTACTAGAAATGCATCTATTTTTCTTTTTAATAAGTTTTTTTCTTTGTCCATCACAACCTCCAAAAAATATGTTTACCATATATTATCACAAAATTCCGCCAATGTCAAGGGCACTTAATCACAAAATTCCGACTAAAAAGCGTAAAAAAATCACAAAATTCCATTTTGACTATTATTTAATTTTCTTTTCATATTTTTCAAAACATACTTTGTTTACTAATTTCTTTTGATAACTTCTCTATAGAAATAATGTTTATGAATATTATAATCATTGTTTGAAACTAAAACATCATATACAGAATCACACATATGGTAGCGTAATCGTTATCATTTATTTTCTAATATTCAATTCTTGCCTTTATTATTAGAAAAGAGTATAATAGTTGCGTGTGCAACTAATTTGGAGGCAAGTATGAAATTAAACAAAATGATTGGAATCATTGAACGCTGTGGAAACAATTATAAAAATCATATGCTTGAACAATATGGTTTAGGAAGCAGCAATTATATTTATTTGATTACTATTTGTAAAAAAGAGGGTTTAACCCAAGAAGATTTAGTAAAAGAAATATATGTTAACAAAAGCAATGTGGCTCGTACATTAAAATATTTGGAAAGTGAAGAATACATTTATAAAAAAATTGATGAAGATGATAAAAGAAGTAATAGAATATATCCAACTACTAAAGCCTATCAAGTTTTAGATATAATTAAAAAGATGTTAAGTGATTGGAAAGAAATATTATTAAATGGAATTAGTATTGATGAACAAGAAAAGTTAGAATTGCTTTTAGAAAAAATTGTTACCAATGCTACAGGACATTTTAATAAAACATATATAGGTGATATAGATGCGTAAAATATTTTCATATTTAAAAAAGTATCGTTTACGTATGTCGTTTGGTTTGGTTATTAAAATTATTGGAACAGTTATGGATTTAGCTATTCCATGGCTACTATCATATATTATTGATGAAATTGTTCCTTTAGGTGATGTTCAAAGAATTATCTTAATTGGGTTACTTATGATTTTGTTTTCTTTTGTTGGTTTATTTGGAAGTGTAATTGCTAACCAAATGGCTTCTAAAGTTGCTAAATTATTTACAACTGATTTACGCCACGATGTTTTTAAGAAAATTGAATCTTTAAGTTCTCGACAAACAGATGAGGTAACAATTCCTTCATTAGTATCAAGAATGTCTTCAGACACTTATAATGTCCATAGCATGATTGGGATGATGCAAAGAATAGGTGTCAGAGCTCCTATTCTATTAATTGGTGGAATTATTGTTACTTTAACTTTGGACCCCATTTTAACATTAGTCTTATTAACAGTTTTGCCTTTAGTAATTATTGTTACTTATATAATTTCTAAAATTAGTATACCTTTATTTACTAAGGTTCAACAATCAATAGATGATTTTGTTCGAGTAATAAGAGAAAATATTGCAGGAATGCGAGTTATTAAAGCTTTATCTAAAGAAGAATATGAGAAAAATAGATTCCATAAAGTTAGTAAAGAATTAATAGATTATGAATTATCTTCACAAAAAGTAATGATTCAACTTAATCCTATTATCAATTTACTTTTAAACATTGGAATGGTTGGAGTAATAGTTGTTGGGGCATATAGAGTTAATGGTGGTGATATTTTATCAGGAAAAGTATTAGCTTTTACTACTTACTTCACTATTATTTTAAATGCCATGTTATCAATAACAAGAATATTTGTAACATTTTCTAAAGCTGCAGCATCTGGTAATCGTATTGCATATATTTTAGATTTGCCACAAGATTTAGTTCCTGTTGATAACTTAAAAGAAGACCATAGTGATAATTATATTGTTTTTGATCATGTTTATTTTTCTTATGAAAAGAAAGAATACAATATTGAAGATTTATCGTTTAGTTTAAAACGTGGTGAAAGTTTAGGAATAATCGGGGCAACGGGAAGTGGTAAAACGACGATTATCAACTTGCTTATGAGATTTTATGATATTGATAGAGGTAATATTTATCTAGATGGAAAGAATATTAAAGAATATGATTTACAAGAATTAAGAGGCAAGTTTGGAACTGTTTTTCAAAATGATGCAATCTTTTCTACAGATATTTATGATAATATTAATTTCAATCGTAATTTAAGCGATAGTGATATTGATAAGGCAACTAAGGCTGCTCAAATATATGATTTTATTGATGGGTTAGAGAAAAAATATGATACACCTATATCAGAAAGAGGAACTAATTTATCAGGTGGTCAAAGACAAAGAATGTTAGTTGCTAGAGCATTAGCTAATAATCCGGAAATATTAGTATTAGATGATGCAGCAAGTGCTTTGGACTATAAAACTGAAGCAAATTTGCGAAAGAATTTAAAAGAAAATTATTCCTCTTCAACAACCTTCATTATAACACAAAGAGTTAGTTCTATTATGAATTGCGATAAAATAATAGTAATTGATGATGGAAAAGTTAAAGGATATGGATCTCATAAAGAGTTACTTGAAAAAGTAAAATTATATCAAGAAATATATCAATTACAAATGGGAGGTGGTCTAAATGAATAAAGCTAGAAACACTCCAAATGGAAAACAAGAAAAACCAAAAGACATAAAATATGTTTTAAGGCGCTTGTGGAATTACATGTGTTACTTTAAAGGACAATTAATCATTTGTATTATTTTAACAATTTTATCTAATGTTTTTGCTTTGATTGGTCCTAGATTATCTGGACTTGCAATTGATGCTATTGAATTGGGAAAAGGAAAAGTTAACTTTCAATTGGTGTTTAAATATGCAATTTTAATGGTTATCTTTTATGTGTTGTCATCTGTCTTTTCTTATATATTATCTTTATTAATGTTAAAGGTAAGTAAAAAGATTATCTTTAAATTACGAAATGATGCTTTTAATAGGATATTATCTTTACCAATTTCTTATTTTGATACGAATAAGACAGGAGATATAATTAGTAAAATGAATTATGATATTGATACAATTAACACATCACTATCAACAGATTTAATACAAATATGTACTAGTGTAATAACAGTTATTGGATCACTTATTATGATGATAATTATCTCACCAATATTGGTCTGTGTCTTTGTAATTACTATTCCTATATCTTTATTATTTACGCGTTTTATGATTAAAAAGACACATAAATTATTCCGCAAAAGAAGTTCAACATTAGGTGATTTGAATGCTTTTTCTGAGGAAATGATTACAGGAATGAAGACTATAAAGGCCTATGATAGAGAAGAAATTATCCTTGATAGATTTGATAAAAACAATGAAATTGCTACGCAAGCAGCTTACCAAGCTGAGTATTATGGTAGTATAACAGGACCTGGAGTTAACTTTGTTAACAACTTATCTCTATCTTTAATATGTATTTTGGGAGCAATTTTAAGTGTAAAAACATCATTTAGTTTAGGGAAAATTTCCTCATTTGTTCTTTATTCACGAAAATTTTCTGGACCAATAAATGAGGTTGCAAACATCTTTACAGACTTACAATCATCTTTAGCAGCAGCTGAAAGAGTATTTGGATTAATTGATGCGCATGAAGAATTGGCTGATAAATATGATGCTAAAGAATTAGAAGATGTTTTAGGAAATGTTGAGTTTAAAAAAGTTTTCTTTGGTTATGAAGAAAATAAAATGATTTTAAAAGATATTAATTTTAAAGCTGATAAGGGAAAGATAATTGCTATTGTTGGTCCAACCGGAAGTGGTAAGACAACTATTGTTAATTTGCTTATGAGATTTTATGATATTAATCAAGGAAACATTTATGTTGATAATAATGACATTCGCGACTTAAAAAGAAAGAGCTTGCGAAAAGCTTATGCAATGGTATTACAAGATACTTGGCTTTTTGAGGGAACTGTTTTTGAAAATCTGGCCTATGGTAAAAGCGATGCAACAATGGAAGATGTTATAAACGCGGCTAAAGCTAGTAGAATTCATAGCTTTATTACTAAACTTCCTAATGGGTACGATACCGTTTTATCGGAAGGTGGAATTAATATCTCCAAAGGTCAAAAGCAATTATTGACAATTGCTAGAACAATGCTTTTAGATAGTCATATGTTAATTTTAGATGAAGCTACTTCTAATGTTGATACTAGAACAGAAATATATATTCAAGAAGCTATGAAAGAATTGATGAAAAACAAAACATGTTTTATTATTGCCCATCGTCTTTCAACAATCCAAAATGCTGATTTAATTTTAGTTATTAAAGATGGTAAAATAGTGGAACAAGGAAATCATCAGGAATTATTAGAGAAGAAAGGATTTTATTCAAACTTATACAATGCTCAGTTTGATTAATTAAGATTATGGAAAATTTTAAAAAAGCTTATGAAAAATTTATTTCCGAATATGAAATGGTTGGTAGCAGTATAATTATTGCTAAAAACAATGAGATAGTTGATAGCTGTTGTTATGGCAAGCAATCAATTGAAAAAAATATTGATACTAGTTTAAATACAATATATCGCATTGCTTCCATTTCTAAAGTTATTGTGGCAATTGGGGTTTTGATGTTGGTTGATGAAGGTAAAATATGTTTAGATGAAGACATAAGTAAATATTTGGGATTTAAAGTTAATAACCCAAACTATCCTAATGATATTATTACTGTTAGAATGTTAATGACCCAAAGCTCAAGCATAACGGATGCAGGAAGTGAAACGGGAGGATATGATACTGTAAATCAAATAGATGATGAAGTATTGCTTGAAGACATTCTTTCAAATCCTAAATCAAAGTATTACAATCCTAAAACATATATTAATTATCGTCCAGGAAGTTATTGGAGATATTCTAATTTTGGTTGTGGAATATTAGCTTGTATAATTGAAAGAGTTACGGGAGAATACTTTACAGAATTTATTAAGAAGAGATTATTACTTCCTTTAGATATAATGAGTGGATTCCGTTTAGAAGATTTAAAATATCCAGAAAGATTGGCATCTCATTACTTGTATAAAGATCATAAGTTTATTTTGTATCGCGATTATAATAAGTTTAAAGAGGTACAATCTCCTAGGTATAAAATAGGAAATAATTTCCGGGGAGTTGCGGGAGGCTTATATATTTCAAGTCTTGATTTAACTAAAATTATGTTCATGTTAATGAATAAGGGTGAGTATCAAGGAAAAAGATTTTTAAGCGAAGAAATTGTTAAAGAAATGGAAAAAATTCAATGGAATAAAAAAACAGAAGATGCTACTTATTATAAAAAGGGTTTACAAATGATTATTCTTGATGAATTCACTAAAGATCCATTAAAAGGTCATTTTGGCAATGCCTATGGATTAAGAAGTTTTATGCTTTACAATAAAAACATTGGTTATATCTTTTTATGCAATGGGGCTAATTTTATTACTGATGAAGAACATATGACAATTCTTCAAAAAAGAATAATAGAGTTTTTGGTTGATTATAGTG
>CANQJU010000020.1 GCA_947624315.1 uncultured Bacilli bacterium
AATGTCTTGAATTGGAGAACGAAAAACTCCTTCTTCTGTTAAACGATCAATTTCGATACTTAGTTGTACAATATGAAAAATATCACGATATGATAGAATTTTTTCAACACTTTCAATACATGTTTTCATTGAAATATTAGGATTGTACTTTGATTGTTGACGAAAAGCAATTTTAGCAATATCTTCAATTGATACTCCTCTTTCTTGTAATCGATCACGATTCATATTAAACATTTCTTCTCTTGAAAAATAAACTCTTTTATTGTCCATTAATTCTCTCCTATTCTTTTGCCAATAGATAAGATTTTCTTTCCTTGACCATTAATAAAATCTCTTGCACTCATTTTATTCTTAGATGGTAATTGTACTTCTAAAATAGAAATAGCTGTTCCATTTGCACATGATATATCAAAATGATCTTTATAGATACCCACAATCCTACCTACTTCAGCATTGTATTTTTCCTTACTGATATAACTATTATACACTTTTATTGTCAAATTTTCAATAGTAAAATATGCACCAGGATTAGGATTTAAGCCTCTTATTTGATTGAAAACACCTAAAGCATCTTTATTAAAATCTAATAATTCATCTTCTTTTGTTAAATTATAGGCATATGTGGCTTCATCATTATTTTGTTTAATAGGTTTTATCGTTCCTTTTTCTAATTTATCAATTACACCTAAAATCATTTCACTACCTAATATACTTAACTTTTCAAAAACTGTTTTTTGATTATCACTATCTAAAATAGGAAGTTTTTGTATTTCTAAAATATCTCCTGCGTCCATTGCTTTTTCCATGTACATAATAGTAATTCCCGTTTCTTTTTCTCCATTTATAATAGCTCGTTGAATAGGAGCTCCACCTCTATACTTTGGTAGCAATGAACCATGGACATTAATAGAATGATATTTAGGATAATACAAAACCTTTTCGGGGATTAATTGTCCATAAGCAGCAGTAACAATTAAATCAACTTGACAATCAATAATCGGTTGATAATCTTTTCTTATCTTTTCAGGTTGAAAAACATTTAAGTTATGTTTAAGTGCACACTCTTTAATGGGAGAGGCAATCATAGTTTTCTTTCGATAATTATATTGATCTGGTTGAG
This sequence comes from uncultured Bacilli bacterium, assembly GCA_947624315.1. Taxonomy (GTDB): domain Bacteria; phylum Bacillota_I; class Bacilli_A; order ML615J-28; family CAG-698; genus Tener-01. Next base: position 1,121 of record CANQJU010000020.1, read on the forward strand.
TAACTACTAAAACAACATTATGTTTTTCTAAAATCTTTTCAAGTATTGGGACAGCAAATTCTGGTGTCCCCATAAAAATAATATTCATAAGTTCTCCTAACTAAAATTACGTGGATATCTTTCAAATTGAATTACAACTTTTTTATCTTTGAATTTATTTTCCACTTCTTCAATGATTTGTAATACTTTTTCATAATAATTATGTTTTAATATAATTTGAACACCTTTATATTTTTGTAAATAAATTGGTCCTAAAACATCAGCATTTTCTTTAATAATTGTTGTAAAAATCTTTTTGAAATAATTAGCACAATAATACATATCTTTATATGGACCAATAATAATCAAACGATTTATTTCACAAAATGGAGGATAGAAAAATTGTTGACGATTTTTAATCTCCATATCATAGTATAAATCATAATTATTTTGAATTACTGAGGAAATAAGAGGATTATCTAAATGATATCCTTGTACTAAAGTAACACATTCTTGATGATTTTGACATTCAGATAACATTTGATATGTATATTCATTGCTACGATAATCACTGCTATTTAAGAATTGATCTAAATTAATAATTCCTAATAATCTTATTTGATTGCTGAAAATAGATAATACATTTCTTGTACCTATAATAATATCAACATCTTGATTTTCAATCATTAACAAAGCATCATGATAATCACTTGTAGTTTTAATGGTGTCACTATCCATTTGCAATACTTTAGCATTAGGATAAAGAATTTCAAGTTTTTCTTTGAGATTTTCTAAACCATTATAAAGATTAGTAAAACTGCGACATCCACAATGGCTACAACTCAATTCTTCTATCTTTCTTCCACAATATTTACACTTTGTTTCTTCTTTTTCCTTGTAATATGTTAAAGGTATTTCACATTTAGGGCACTTCAAAACTTCCCCACAGTTTCTACAAACCATATAATTGCTATAGCCTTTGCTATTGAGCATTAAAACTACTTGTTGTTTATTATTTAAACATTTACTAATTTCTTCATTCAATCTTTTTGAAATTAAACTTGTTTCTCCATACTCTTTATTCATATCAACTAAAATAAGTTTATTTTGCTCTTCGACTAAATATTTCAATAAAATATATTTTGCCATTACATATTTATAGTAGCTTTCAACTTGAGCACAACTTGTTGATAAGATCAACTTAGCATTATGATATTGGCTGCGAAATTCTAAAGCCTTAATCGTATTATATTTAGGAGTATATTCATTTAAATAATTAAAGTCATTTTCATTAACTACTATAATCATTCCCAAATTATTAATTGGTAAAAAGGCTCCAATTTTAGTAGTTATAATAATATCAAATTCATCCTTTAAAACCTTTATATATTGTGAATAATAATCTCCATTATTTAAATCATTGGCGAAAGTCAAAAGTCGATAGCCTTCTAAATTTCTCTTAAAATATCTTGATACTTTAAAATTATCTAATAATGTAGGTGTTACAATTAATACTTTTTCACCATTATTAACCGCTTTACAAGCTTCATATAAATAAAAATCTAATTTAAAATTCTCATCGTTTGTGAAAAACAAAAATGGTTTTCCTGATAAACTTTCATATTTATCAATTATAGTTCTTTGATCAAAGGAAAAGGAAAAACTTTTTTTAATATTTCTCGTTTCATTATTACTAGAATCTATTAAAAAATCTTCTTCACAAAGTAAATATTCTTCTTTTACTAAAGCTTGAATCAAAAAGATACTACAACCAACACCTTCTTTAATATCATCGCTTGTACAATGAGGATTTCTTTGGACAAATCTAATGCAATCCAATCTTTTAGCTGTTAAACTATTAAATAAATGTTCATACATTGGATTTATTTTATAAAACTTTTCCTTTTTATTTTTACCATAATGGAAAATATCATAAGTCAATTCCAAATTTCCCTTTTTGATTTCTTTTAAAATCTTTGGATATTTTTTTAATGTTTCCTTTTGAATAGCAATTTTATTTTTTCCATACATTGCTTCTAAAGCATAAACTAATAAACATTTTGTTTGATATTTTATGTATTTAGCAAGTTCAATTTGCTCACGACTTAATTCTTGTGAATAATCTAAAACTTCGATGATTTCTTTGACTTCCCCTTGATAATCGCATTCATCACTAATTTCAATAACATATCCCAATATTTTTCTAATTCCAAAATTAACTAATACCCTACTTCCTATCCCAACAAATTCTTCCAATTCATGAGGTATACGATATGAGTACATGATATCAACATCAGATGCTTTAATATCAACAACAACATTTGCAAACATAAATTTAACCTCCATATATAATTATCTTAACATAAAAACAATAAAATGTAAAATAAAAAATTCCTTATTCATTGGATAAGGAATTATCTTTAGGTTCAACTATTACAATTTTATCATTAATTATTTCTTCTAAAGCCACACCTAAAGGCTTTTTACTACGTGGATTGGAAATTAATGGTTCATTGCCAGCTTCTAATTCTTTGGCTCTTTTTGCAGCAGCAACTACTAATTTATATTTTGAATTAGTCTTTTCTGTCAATTGGTCAATAGAAGGATATCTAATACCATCTTTATTTTCGCTCATTTATTTCACCTCCAATAATTTTTTATATTTATCAATAGTTCTTTCTGTTTTAGCGTGTTCAGCACGAATAATAGCGATGATTTTATCAGCCGCATTACTAACTTCATCATTAACAACGATATAATCATACATATATGCTAAACCTATTTCCCTCTTAGCTTTTTCACATCTCTCTTTTATGGCCTCTAATGATTCAGTTCCCCGGCTATGCAACCTATTTTTTAAAGCTTCAATTGAAGGAGGAGCAATAAAAATAAAAATAGCATCCTTCATCTTCTCTTTAACTTGCATAGCTCCTTGAACTTCGATTTCCAAAACAACTTCTTTTCCTAATTTTAGCTGTTCTTCAACCTTATCTAAAGGAGTACCATAATAATTATTAACAAATTCAGCATACTCTAACATTTTTCCATCTTTGATTTTTTGCTCGAACTCCTCACGAGTAACAAAAAAATATTCTCGGCCATTTACCTCTCCTGCACGGGGTTCTCTAGTGGTCATTGATACTGAATATACTAAATCGTGTCCTTCCATTTTAAATAGAGCTTCTCTTACTGTTCCCTTACCTACTCCTGACGGACCAGATAAGACTATTAACAGACCTTTTTCATCTAATTTCATATATTGACCTCTAATTTATTAATATTATACACCTTTTTTTATCAAATGAAAAGTTTTTTTTATATTCTTTTATCCATAAAATAAAAAAATTATATTTATCTACAATTTTTTATAAAATTGTGTTAAAATGATAACGAGGCGATTATTATGAATATTGATGGTGTTTTTTTACATCATTTAATTAATGAAGTAAAACCGACAATTGAGGGAATGAGAATAAACAAATTTATTGTTATTAATCAAAATGAATTTGCCTTTTTATTGCAAAATAAAACATATTTGTATTTTTGCCTTAATAGCAATTCTCCTCATTTTCGTTTAACCAAAAAAGAAATAACAAAATCAGATAAAAATACACCTTTCTATGCAGTGTTAAAAAAATATTGCGAATCTAGTATTATTAATAGTATTTCTCAATATGATAATGATCGCATAGCTATAATTGATATTACTCATTTTGATGAGCTCGGCTATACATCAAATATTAAACTTATTATTGAATTATTTGGTCGTAATAGTAATGCCATTTTAACTAATAATGATTATATTATAATAGATTGTTTTAAACGCCTATTGCCTAATGAAGATGATTTAAGAATTTTACTACCAAAGGTGGAATATAAATTTGAAAAATCACAACTAATTAATCCTTTTATAGAACAAGGTAATTTAATTACTAATTCTTTTAATGGAGTAAGCAATTTATGTTTTAATGAAATGCAATTTGTTAAAAACCAAGATATTATCAAACAAAACACTAATCCATCATTAATTAAATCATCTAATAAGGTATATTTTTATGCTTTCCCCTTAACATATTTAAATGGAGAAATAATTAAATATGATACTTTATCAAATCTTTTAGAATATTATTACTATGATTTAAAAGCTGAAAATCATGCTAGTGATGAACAAAATATTATTAACAATTATTTGTTTAAAGCTATAAAAAGATGTGAAGCCAAACTTATTAAACAACAAAAAGAGATAAAGGAAGCTCAAGACAACTTAATTTATGAAAAAATAGGAAACTTATTGGCTAATAATCTTCATTTGATTAAAAAACAAGATACCAAAATAATTGTCAATGATTTTTATAATAACAATGAAGAAATTACTATTTCTCTTAATCCACAATTATCACCAAGTGATAACCTAAATTATTATTTCAATAAATATAAAAAAGCTAAAAGATCTTTAGAAGTCATAAATGAGCAAATAGAGAACACAAAGAAAGAAATTGATTACTATAATTGCTTGTTAGAACAAGTAAAAATATCTAGAAATCAAGATTTAAGAGAAATATTAGATGAGTTAAAAATTAAAAAAACTTCTACTGCTAAAGCCAAAAAGCTTTTGCCAAATATTACTATTTATGAAGATGATAAAGGTAATCGTATATATGTTGGTAAAAATAATATTCAAAACAATTATTTAACCAATAGTTTTGCGAAAAACGATGATATCTTTTTCCATACGCAAGGATATTCGGGAAGTCATACTATTTTAAGGTCAACTAATCCCACAATGGATATAATTGAAATGGCAGCAATGGTAGCATCATATTATTCACAAAGTCGAAATTCGAGCAATGTGGCAGTAGATTATGTATTAAAAAAATATGTTAAAAAAGTGCCAGGAACATTTGGCTCATTTGTAACCTATACAAATCAAAAAACTATTTTTGTTACTCCAAAAATCGAAATTATTGAAAAGAAACTAAAGAAAATAAAATAAAAAAAACCCTTAAATATCTTTATATATTATAGATTTAAGGGTTTTTTAATTGCTTATTAAATAAATTTTTTCTATTAATATTATTCATAAATTATCATAGCACTATAGCAATATATTTGTTCACGATTATCATACATAATAGCCACTTGATATTTAATATCGATAACATTGATTTCACTATCTAAAAAATCATTTATATCGTTTTCTAAATCTTTCTCATGGCTTTCATCAAATATTTTTACCTTCATAAAAAAACTCCATTTCTTTTTTATTATAAAAGAAATGAAGTGATTTATTTGTCATTTTTTGTACAGATATCAATAAAAGGACATTCTTGGCAAAGTGGATTTTTAGCTTTGCACATGTATCTACCAAAGAAAATCATGCGATGATGAAGTTTGTGCCAACACTCTTGAGGAAAGATTTCCATTAACTTTTCCTCGACTTTTAAAACATCATCTGAAGAAATGATTCCTAAGCGATTGCTCACTCTTAAGACATGAGTATCAACAGCAATACGAGGAACATTGAAACCCTCGGATAAAACAACATTAGCTGTTTTTCTTCCTACTCCTGGTAAAGATATTAAATAATCATAATCATTAGGTACTTCTCCGTTTTTTTCAGAAACTAATCTTTGGCTTAAAGCAATAATATTTTTGGTCTTATTATTGGCTAAACCTATTTCTTTAATTATTCCTAAGACATCATTATAATTAGCTTCAGCTAAAGAAAAGGCATCAGGATATTTACTAAATAAATTTTTTGTTACTTTATTTACTAAAATATCTGTAGTTTGCGCTGATAAAGCAACAGCAATAAGCAATTCAAACATATTATTATAATTTAGTTCACATTGGGCATTAGGAAATAATTCCCCTAAAGTATCATATATTCTATTTTTTTCCATAAACTTTTTCAAATAAATTCTTTATATCGCTTTCTACTTCATTATTGTCTTTATTAAAGTATTTTTTGAATAACAAACGATCAATATATTGAACACCTCTATTCTTATACTTTAAAGCCTCTAAAATAGCTTCATCAATATCACTAAAAGAATATTTGTATTCATAGAACCATTTATTAACTATTTCCTTTTCAATTGGACTTAAAATCTTTTTAAATTCTTTTTCTAAAAGAGAAACAGTTTGTTTATATAATTCATTAATCTCATTATTATTAGTTTTATTCTCTTCATTTGTTAATAACAAACTCAATTTACGATAAGTTTCATCTAAATTAAAAGTTTCTTTAGAATTTACATTTGACATTTCTAGAGCCATAAAACCATTTTGAACTAATTTTATTACTCGCTCACTGCATTCTTTTTCACTAATACTCATATATGGAGCTATGGAACTTAAAGATAATGATTGCTCACCACGATTAAGTAGACCATTTAACTTAATTAATAGTATGGCATCAGTTTCATTTAAACCTAATAAATAATATTTATCTAACATTAATTTATCAAATTCAATGATATTATTTTTAAGTAAATCATAGTATCGATCCATATGTCCTCCTATTTTGTGACTTTTTTACGAAGTGCTTCTTTTGCGGCGGCTTGTTCAGCCTCTTTTTTGCTCTTTCCTTTTCCTGTTCCTAAGCGTACTCCATCATGATAAACACTAATTGTGAATACTTTATCATGACTTGGTCCTTCTTCACTATCCAAATGATATTCTAGCCCCTTGCGACTTTCAGCTTGAATATCTTCTTGTAACTTACTTTTGTAATCTACAAAGTATCCATTACCAATATACTCTATTTTTGAGAAAATTACAAGATTCAAAATTTTCCTGACGTTATCTATACCACTATCTAAATACATTGCTCCTAAAAAGGCTTCGAATAAATCAGCTAAAACAGTTGGTTTATATTCTCCTCCTTGTTCGCGTTCACCTTTACCAAGCATTAAACACTCATGCAAATTTAAATATGTGGCATATTCAGCATTGGCATTTGTGCAAACATATTTGGAACGAATTTTTGACAAATCTCCTTCAGGCATTTGTGGGTAAGTTAAATACAAATATTCACCAACCAAAAAATCTAAAATAGCATCACCCAAGAATTCTAAGCGCTCATTATTTTCAACTTTATGTTCATTAGCGTAAGATGTATGAGTAAATGCAACATTATATAATTCTTTATGATTAATATTTATATTTAATTTTTTTAAAGTATTATAGATTTGACTTTTAAAAAAATCATTCATTATTATCATTTTCCCCAATTAAATTTTTCATTTTATTAATTACTCCACCAAGAACTGAGCGGTACGCACAATCAATCGCTTGAGAAAAAGCATAATCATTACTAGCTCCATGCGCTTTAACTATAACTCCATCAACACCGAATAAATTAGCGCCTCCTACCTCATCAGGATTCATAGTCTTTTTAAATTTATCAAAAACATTTTTATTGAATAAATATCCAAATTTAGCTTTAGTACTTTTCTTAATTTCATCTTTCAAAAATGCTCCAATAGTTTTAGCCATTCCCTCAAAAGATTTCATAACCATATTACCAGTAAATCCATCAGTAACTAAAATATCACAGTCTGAAGTAAATAGCTCTTTGGGTTCAACATTACCAAAGAAATTAATATTTGGATCTTCTTTTAATAAATTAAATGTTTCTTTATCTAATTCTCTTCCTTTTCCAGGCTCACTACCAATATTGACCAATCCAACAAGGGGATTACTAATATTAGCTGTTTCTTGCAAATAAATTGTAGCATATTGAGCAAATTGTACTAAGTGTTCACTTCGTAAATCAACATTTGCGCCACAGTCAAGTAATAATCTATTCTTTCCACCTAACTTAGGTAAAGTTGTACATAAAGCAACCCGTTTCATTCCTTTAATACGACGAACAATTAGGTGAGCTGCCGCAATTGTTCCTTGAGTTGGTCCAGCAGTAACTGCTCCATCAACCTCTTTATCATGTACAGCTTGAAAAGCCATAACTAAAGATGTATCACGATTTCGGCGAATTTCCCCAATAGGATCTTTTTCTCCCATAGACATAACATTAGGAGCATGAACAATTTTAGCTCTATCAGATTCCTTTAAATATTGACGTATTTTTTCTTCATCGCCATATAAAACAACCTCTAAATCGGGATGTTTCTCCAAAGCAATATTTACGCCTTTAACAATTTCTTGAGGAGCATAATCTCCACCCATTGTATCAATAGCTAACTTTACCATTAATATGCCTCCTTAATCAAGCATTTCTTTATTTTTTTGATAATTATCATCAATAATTTCTAATATTTTTTTATAATCTTCATCTTTAAATATTTTTTCTGAATTAATAAGTTCATCAGCTAAAGTATTAGTTTCTTCTAATATATCTTTATCATCAACAAGATTTGCGACTTTAAAAGTTACCATACCTGATTGTTTTTCTCCGAAGAAATCACCTGGTCCACGAATAATCAAATCTTCTTCAGCAAGAATAAAACCATCACTATTTTCTTCAACTAATTTTAAACGATTAATAGAAGATTGGTTTGTTGAATTACTAATTAAGAAACAATATGATTGAGCATCACTTCTTCTAACACGTCCACGCATTTGATGAAGTTGCGCAATACCAAAGCGATCAGCATCAAGGATAACCATAGTTGTAGCATTAACGACATTGACACCAACCTCAATAACGCTTGTTGAAACAAGAATTTGAATTTTGTTTTCACTAAAATCATTCATTACTTGTTCTTTTTCTTCTTTTTTCAAGCGACTATGGATTAAGCCTACATTGCAAAAGCCTTCATAGTATTTTAACATATTATTATATATTTCCGTAGCATTAGCTAAATCAATGGCTTCACTCTCCTCAATCATAGGAACAATTACATAAACTTGATGACCATCTTCAATTTCTTTTTTAATATGATCAATGGCAATTTTTCTTTCACTATATTGAAGATATTTAGTAATAGGTTCTTTACGATTTCCCGGTAAAGTTTTAATTATCGAAATATCTGATTCACCCAAAACACTAATAGCTAATGTTCTAGGAATTGGAGTTGCACTCATTTTTAAATGATCAATTAAATATCCTTTACCAACAATAGAAACTCTTTGGCGAACCCCAAAGCGATGTTCTTCATCAGTAATTACAAGACCAAGTTTTCCAAAAACAACATCTTTTTGGAATAATGAATGTGTTCCAATAATAATATCAATTTTCTTTTCTTCCAAATCATTTAATATGTTTTTACGATCTTTAGGATTAACAGATGAAGATAACATTTCAATGCGAATATCTTCATTTTTAAATAAATCACTAAATGTCTTAAAATGTTGATTTGCTAAAACTTCAGTAGGAACCATTATTGCACCTTGATATCCAGCTGTAATAACCGCAAATAAAGCAATTGCTGCCACAACTGTTTTACCACTACCTACTTCTCCTTGTAATAAACGATTCATTTTAAAAGGAGCATGCAAATCACCTAATATTTCATCAACAGATCTCTTTTGATCAACTGTCAATTCAAATGGTAAACTTTGAATAAATTTATTTACTTTATCTTTATCATACTCAATGGAAACTCCTTGAGGAAAGTTCTTACGCATGTAAAGAAGATATTTTATCTTTAATTGATATAACAATAATTCCTCAAATTTGATTCTTTTAATAGCCTTAGATATTTCTTCATTAGACTCAGGAATATTAATATATTTTATTGCTCTTTTTAAAGGTATAAGATTTTTTTCTTTAATAAGACTTTGTGGCAAACAATCATCAATTTCATCACAAAAATCATCATAAACTTTTTCTTTAAGATTCAAAATCTTTTCATCAGTAATACCTTTTATATTAAAAACAGGATTAATATTATTGCTAAATTCATTAAAACTTATTTCTGAGGCGGTAAAAGTTTTCATGTTGATACTAAATTTTCCAGTCAATCGAACATAAACACCATAATTAATTTTAGCCTTTAAAAAGTGGCGATTAAAACTAGTTACTCTTACTCGATGGCCATCTGCATC
>CANQJU010000021.1 GCA_947624315.1 uncultured Bacilli bacterium
AAGTTTCTCCAAAGGCATCTTCTTCGCCTTTCATCACATCAGGAATATCATCTATTGTCATTTCTCTAATTAAATATCTCATGAATTAGCCTTTCGCAAATAATTAGGAACTAAATTATGAATATCATTTACTTTATTAGTAGCCATTTTCATAATCATTTCGTTATCAAACAAAAAAGACTTTTCATTAACAACAGTTATATTGCTATCAAGGCTATTTAAAAATTCCTCTTCATTAACAAAACTGTCATCTTGTTTAATAGTAATTTTTCCATTAGCAACTTTTATTATTTTAGCATATAAATAATCCTTTTTAGCACTATTACATATAGCATAAATACCATTATTCTTTAAATAGCCACTACCTAAAATATCTAAACTATTGATAGTATATAGAGGGATTTTAGTTGTCCATGCAAAGATTTTACAAACAGTTACTCCAACTCTTAATCCGGTATATGACCCAGGTCCTATTCCACAAATTATTCTATCTAAGTCCATAACTTCCATTTTTAGTTCCTTTAACCCTTTTTCAATTAAAGGAATTAAATTTTCAGAATGATTATTTTTTCCTTCTAAAATAATTTCATATTTTTTTTCATCGTTGTTTAAATATAAATATAAATAATTAGATGAAGTATCTAAAATCATTGTTTTCATTGTAATGCACCCTCTATTACTTTATTGTATTCTTCATTATTTCCTTCTAAAGTTACTCTTCTATTACCATCTTCTAAATAATCAATAGTAATTAATAAATATTCTTTAGGTAAAATGCTATCAACTTGATGAGCCCATTCAATAATGGTTACTCCTCCACTTTCAAAATACTCTTCCAAATATTCATCACCACTATCATTGTTTAAACGATAAACATCCATATGATATAGAGTTAAGCGTCCTTGATGAATTTTTAAAATAGTAAATGTTGGACTATTGATGATTTCTTTAATATCTAATCCTTTAGCAATTCCTTTGGTTAATGTTGTTTTCCCTGCACCTAAGTCTCCTTCTAACAAAATAACCATATTTGCTTTTAACTTTTTTCCTATTTTTTCTCCTAAGTCAATCATCTCATCAGGAGTTTTAATTATCAATTCTTCTTTCATATTAATTCACCTATGATTAATAATTATACCACTTTTATTATTATTTGAAAATATTAATCTAAAGTTTTTAAATATTCTTCAACTCCTTCAATAATCGCATTACTCATACTCAAAAGATAATTATGATCTTGTAAAAGACTAAGTTCTTCATTATTCGAAATAAAACCTATTTCCACTAAACAACCAACTTTTTGAATATTATCAGTCAAATATTTATCAGTAATAGATATAGCTTCTCTTTTCGTATTTTTCAAATTGTTTTTGATAGCATTTTGAATAGCAATAGCTAAGTTTTTATTACTTAAGTTATTGGAATTATAAAATGTTTGGGCTCCATGAACAGAGCTATCAGAAAACTCATTTGTATGAATTGATAAATACAACAAGCAATTAGATGAATTAATCATTTCAACTCTTTTTTTCATATCATCACGTTTGCGATTTTTACTATTTAAACTTGCCAAGTCATAATCTCCATCTCTTGTTAATAATACTTTATAACCTTTGTATTCTAATGATTCCTTTAAGATTTGTGATAAAAGCAAATTAATATTTTTTTCTTTAATTCCATTAGCGCTTGTTCCACTATCAATTCCCCCATGTCCAGGATCTATATAAATAATTTTTTCTTCGATAGTCTTTTTAGCAACACTTGTAAATGCGGAAGTAAAAACAAATAAAAAGAAAAATAATAAAATAACAAATATTTTTTTCATACATCCTCCTAAATAAATTTTATTTAAAAAGATGAAAAGAATTACAATTAATAAAAAAAGTTAACTTAATAACAGTTAGCTATATAACAATACATCTAATAAAAAAGATCGTTGGCTTTTTCACCGGGTATCCGGTGCGTCAACGGTCAAGCTTTTGATGTTCAATTTTCAGACTTGTTTAACAAGCACACTGGAATATCCGCACAAGTTCACAATACATGATTGCTAGCCCCATGTATAGAAGTCAATTTAACATTTATTATGATAGCATTAAAATGTGAAGAAATCAACCATACGTTAAGACGATTAATCAAATTATTCTCAAGTCTATGTCGGAGAAAAAGCGCTCTGATATATTCCCCAACAAGCCTATTTTTATCGCATAAACTCTTGTAATGCCATTTTAACTGGCTCAATATCTATTACGCTATCCTTCATTGTTTGCTGATACAAGTGTCGTTCAATTCCCAGAACATGATTTGTATAAGGAGTCCCCTCAAACCATTTTTCAAAACACCTTATGAAATCAGGTGATTCTTTCTTGCTTCCATAGACGCCGATGATAAAAAGTCTTTTTGCAAAGGATATATATTCATTTTCATGGTGCATGAAAAAGTCTTGGCTTCTTTCGTTAAAGCCAAAATATAGGGAGGAAGGATTTCCGCAATACATCGGTACAAGCAAAATTACTTTTTCATAGCTTTCAAAACTGCTATAAAGGCTATAGACATCATCATCTCGATATCTGCATTGTGTTTTGAAACACTCATAACCGCAATTACTGCATCCATGTGTGTTTAAATCCATATAATAAATCACCTTGTCATGCGGTGTTTTTATAAAATCAATAATTTGAGCGCAATTACCAGTTTTTCTTGCTGAAAAAGAAACGAATAATCTCATTTTATACCTCGTTAAACATCAATTGTCGAATAGATGTCCACTCGACATTTAGCATTATACCATTAAAATGTGATGAAATCAATCATACATTAAGATGGTTAGTCGAATTTTTCAAATCTTCATCCAATCTCAAATAAAAAACGCCCTAATGATTTTGTCATCAATCAGAGCGCCCATACCTACTTTTTTATTAATAGTTCCATAAAGGAGGATAACTTTTGTAAATCTTATTTTAGTTTTTTGCCATCAGAAAAAGCATTACCAACTTTTTCACCAATTGTATAATAACCAGCTTTAAAAGTATCAAATAAAATAGCATTAATCTTAGTTGGTTCTATTTCACCTTTTTCATCTAGGACCTTATCAAGAGCAGAAACATTAACAATTTCCCCAATAACTCCACATCCATATTCTCCTTGTTGATACTCAATAAATTTGCATTCCATAGTTACTGGAAATTCATCAATGATTGGAGCATCAACAAATTCTGATTTTACAGCTGTTAATCCCGTTTTCGCAAATTTATCACTAGTATTATTTCCAGAAGCGATTCCTAAATAATCCGCTTCAACAACATGAGCGCTATCAGCAATACCAACAGTAAAAGCTTTTTTCTTTAAAATGTTTTTAACTGTTTTATGACTTGCTGAAAGATTAAGAACAACGATATTGCTTTCTACCATCATTCCCCAAGCTGCATTCATAACGTTTACTATTCCATTTTCATCATATGTAGCCACCATTAAAACTGGCATTGGAAAAATAGCTGATTTAACACCTAAATTTTTACGCATTTTTATTCCTCACTTTCAATTTTATTTATCATATATTAATATAATTATTTATTGAACATCTTAACATATATTTGTTTTAATTGTTCTTTTTCTTCTTCTGTCATTCCTTTTAAAAAGCCTGTCGTTCCATCTTCATTAGTGTAACTTAAGGTTGCAAGATGATGATCAATGATTTTACCATTTTCAATAACGAAAATATCAGGGACTTTAATTACATCACCAAAATCAGGAATTTGCTTAACGATAAATTCTTTAAGCCATTTATATTCAGCAGTATCATTTTTTCTTATTTCAAAAATATCCAAATATAATATCTTTTGAACATTACATTCTTTAGCAGCTTCGTTTAATATAGGTAAGGCAGCAGCACAATAAGGGCATTGATATAATTCTGGTTTATAACCAAAATATATTACAACTCTTTCTTTACCTTCCATTTCTTTTTTCACTTCATTAAATGAACTTTTATAAAAAACATGGTCTTCTAACATTTTATTAAATTCTTCAATATCAAACCAATCCCAGCCAATAGCTTCGGTTCTTTCTTTAGTATAATAACTATAATCTTCAAAAAACTCTTCTTGGGGATCTTTTTTATTGTTACATCCGACTAATAAAATAAATATCATTACTAAAGTTATGGCAATAATTTTTTTCATTTTAGCCTCCTATATTTATAACAAATATAATTTTTATTTTTTCAATAATTCAAACATCTTATTTTTATAAGCTTCAACACCTTGTTGATCAAAAGGATTGACATCAAGTAAGTATCCACTTATTCCACAAGCGAACATAAAAAAGTAAGCCATATAACCAAATGAATATTCAGATACATCATCAATAGTTAAACAAATATTAGGAACCATACCTTCACTATGAGCAATAATTGTTCCTTTCATGGCCTGTTTATTAACAAAATCTAAACTCTTGCCGTTTAAATAATTTAATCCATCTAAATTATCCAAAGTATTCTTTATTGTTAAATCATTAGAAGGGTGAACAATATTAACAATTGTTTCCATAATGTTTCTTCTTCCATCTTGAACATATTGTCCTAAAGAATGTAAATCAGTTGAATAAATCACTGATGATGGGAAAATACCTTGATGTTCTTTTCCTTCACTTTCGCCATATAATTGTTTCCACCATTCTCCAAAATTACGCATTTTGGGTTCATAGAAACCAAGTATTTCAATATTTATATTTTTTTTATATAAAAGATTACGAATTGCTGCATATAGCATAGCTTCATTTTCTAAAAAGTCATCTTGAGAAAAATGATTATAAGCATCACGACTTCCCTTAATCATCATTTCAATATCATAGTTTTTAAAAGCAAATGGTAAAAGCCCAACAGCTGTTAAAACAGAATATCTACCACCGATGCCACTAGGAATAAAGAACTCTTCGTATTTTTCATTTAAAGCCATAGTATGCAATGCACTATTGGCATTTGATGTTATTGCAACAATTCTTTTATTATAATCTTGAGGATATTTTTCTTTTAGAAGTTCTTTTAAAAAGCGAAAAGAAATCGCTGTTTCCGTTGTTTTTCCCGATTTAGAAATAACAACTAAAGAAAAATCTTTATCCTTCAAAAACTCTAACAATTGATAATTTTCTGTAGATGAAAAACTATTACCTGAGAAAATAACTTTATATTCATCTATTCTATAATAATCCTTTAACATATCAATTCCGGCTTTAGCTCCTAAATAAGAGCCACCTATTCCACAAACAACTAAATATTGGCCCAAATTTTGTAAACGATGAGCACACGCATTTATCTTGGCAATTTCATCGTTAGTTATTTCTTGTGGCCACTTCACCCAATCAACAAAATCATTTCCTTTTCCTGTCTTCTTTAAAAGTTTTTCTCTACATTGATTACTAACTTCTTCTAAACTTTTAATTTCTTCTAAAGAAACAAATGGAAGTACATAATGATAATCTAAAGTCAATTTGGTCATTGCTTTTCTCCTTCTAGTTGTTCTTGAATAAATAATGGTAAAGCCTTCTTCAAAGTGGCAAAACCAATTCGATATTTAGGGATTTCTCCTTTAACTCCTCTATTTTTATTTAAGGTTTTATAACTCAAACGAAGTCTTTTATTTTTCTCATCAACTTCGATAACTTTCAATTTAACTTGTTGACCGACATTAACAAAATCATGTATATCGCGAACAAAATTATCAGAAAATTCAGATATATGAATTAATCCATCATAATCACCAACGGAAACAAAAGCTCCATAACCTAAAATATTTGTAATTTTGCCATAAACAATTTCGCCTTTTTTTACCATCTTTATAACCTCATCATAATTATTTTTAATTAACAATTATTTAAATCTCAATCGATAAGAACAATGTTTACAAAGCTCTTCAACAATCCTCTTATTAGCAAATCCATTCTTAATATTATTGAATCTTTCGCTATTAACTATGTCAATTAAACTTTTTTCAAAACAATTGCCTAAAGTCATAATACCACAACTATCTAAGCAACAAGGGACAACATCGCCATTGGATAAAATTCCAATATGATCTTTAGTGGCATGACATGTTCCTTTTTCACTAACGAAATCATTGTTTAAACTTGGCCAAACAAACTCTTCATCATTTGATAAAAAGACATTAGGAGCCACTTCATTTGTTCCCTCAACTATATTAATATTACATTCTCTTTTTAAATAATCAATTACTTTTTCTTTTATTTCTTTGTTATCTATCCAAAAACGAATTGATAAATAAAATCTTTGGTTTTTTTTAACAAACTCAACCGCTTTAGCCATTCCCATTAAATACTCATCAAGAGTTATGGGAAGCTTTTCTCCAAGCACATGGGCGGAAATATTCACTTGTCTAATGCAATCTTTTTTAAATAAAATATCACTTTTTTTATTGAGTAAAACCCCGTTTGTGGTGATATTTACTTGCAATTTTTCCTTCTCGCAGACATCCAAAATAGCTTCTAACTCTGGATGCATTAGAGGTTCACCTTTAATATGTAAGTATACATAATCGGTTAACATTTTTATTTGAGGAGCAATTTGCTTAAACTCCCAAGCTGTCATTACTCTTTTTAAACGCCCATCATTTGAACAAAAATGACAATTTAAATTGCATAAATTACTAATTTCAATATATATTTTTTTAAACATTTTGACTAGGCTTTTTATCTTTCACAGTTAAAATAAATAGCAAAATTAATAGACTAATGAAATTAAATATTGTACTTAAACGCAAACTCTTTGTTAAAGTCATAACCAAAATTCCCCCAATTGTTAATCCTAAAGAAATACCAACTTTAACAAAATATATTTTTTTATTGCTTATGCCAAAGCATAACTCTCTAATTAAACTTCCCAAAGGAATAATAAAAGAAAGACAAATAAAAGCACATAAATAACGATTAACTAAACGCGCTTCTAAAATTTCTTCCTCTAAAGCTTCACCTTCAGCATTTTTAACAGGGAATAAAAACATTCCCCCAAGTAAAAAAACCACTGAAAATATTAAACAACCATAATAGAAAAAACGTCCAAACTTTTCCTTATTTGACATTTTCAACACCTATAATTCCCGGAACTTCCTCTAAAAGAAGATTTTCGATTCCATCGCTTAATGTTGTATCAAGACTGCTACATCCAGCACATGCTCCGAGCATTCTCACATATACAATTCCATCTTCGATTTTGATGAACTCAACATCGCCACCATCTCGCATAATATATGGACGAATTTTATCAATAACTTTTTTTACTTTTTTTTCAGTTTCTATTGATGTCATAAAAATTTCCTTTCTAATATTTTTACTATTATTATCTTTATTATACTACAATTAATAACTAAATTCAATTAAAAAACATATTTATGAAATTATTGCAATGTATAAGATTTATTTAAAATATTAATAATAATTTTGGAGGAAAAAATAAATGAAAGTAAAAGATTTAATGACCAAAAAAGTTATAACTGTTTACAAAAATGATTCAATTCAAGATTGTGCAAATAAGATGAAAGAAAATGATTTGGGTTTACTAGTTGTTATTAATTCTAATAGAGAAATACTTGGAGTTATTACTGATCGTGACATTGTAACAAGATTAATTACAAAAGCAAAAAATTATCAAAAAATAGTTGATGAAGTAATGACTCATACTTGTGTAACTATTAATAAAGATGAAGATGTTAGTATCGCCGCCTCAAAAATGGGAGATTACCAATTAAAGCGTCTTCCCGTTGTTAACGATGAGCAAAAACTTGTGGGGATAATAACTTTATCTGATATGGCCATTTGCAAATATACAAATCCGACAGTAAATGAAATATACTATGAAATAGCTTTACCAAATCCTCAAAAAGAAAAACCTTTAAAATACTTAAAGGTTGATGATTTTCCATTATAAAAGGTGAGTATAGAAATTGCTACTCACCTATTTTTTTATGATTATTACTGCTTCACTAGCAACAGCTTCTTGTAAACCTATTGGTCCCACTTTTTCTCCGCGTGTTGCTTTAATATTTATTTGGTTTTCACCAATATTTAATAATGAACAAATATTTTTTTTCATTAAAGGAATATATGGAGCCATCATTGGAGATTCAATAAAAATAGTCGCATCAATATTTTGAATTTGATAATGCTCTTCTTCGAGCATTTTTTTCGTTTCTTTTAAAAAATAGCTTGAAGAAATATTTTTATATTTTTCATCTTTATCAGAGAAATGAGTTCCTAAATCTCCTTTCCCTAAAGCACCAATAATTGCCTCGCTAATTGCATGATATAATACATCGCCATCTGAATGCGCCTTAATGCCCAATTCTGAAGGAATTGCTACTCCTCCAATAATTATCTTTAAGCCTTTTTCTAATTGATGTATATCATAAGAATGCCCAATTCGCATATCCATATTTTCACCTAACAACTTTTCAATAACTTCTAAATCACTAGAAGTTGTTACTTTTATATTATCTTCACGTCCAATTATTATTTTAGGGGCAATTTGATAAAACCTTTCTAAGACACTGACATCATCATAAAAATCAATGTTATCATTTTGAGCTTTTTTAAGTCCTTCTAAAAGTAATGATTTTTTTAACCCTTGAGGAGTTTTAATGGTATAAAAGTCTTCCCTTCGAACAACTTCATTTTTGCTATTGTTTACTACTCTTAAACACTCTTTAACTGGAGTAGCTAAGGTAACACTATCATAACTATTCAACTCATCAACTACTTTTTGAATATCATTTATATTTACATGGGGTCTAGCACCATCATGAACTAAAACATATGGACTTTGCGATGCTTCAAGTCCTAAAAGAACACTTTCTTGTCTCGTCTTTCCCCCTTCAACAATCTTTATATTTCTCTTATTAGGAAGATATTTTTTTATTTCCTCTATTTCTTCTCTTTTGCAAACTAAGACAATTTCACAACAATTCTCAATCTCTAAAAATGGTTTTAATGAATACCAAAATAATGGTTTATTATTTACTTGATATAATATTTTATTATATCCCAATTTAGATCTTTGTGATGATCCCGCAAGCAAAAGGATCAATGAAAAATTTATCATATATTCTTTAAGAAGGTATTATCTAAATCAACTTTATAGTTATCAAACTCTAATCCTTTACTAGCGAAATCTTTAGGATCATATATTCCATATCTTGAACCATCATTCTTTTCATTAACAATATGAACAACTAAACGACCGTTTTCAAGACATTCTTTAGAACTTTGCTCTAAAACATCTTTGCTGTTAATAAATCCTAAAACATTAGCAATTTGATATTTGCGTTTTGAAAACTCAACAACAGAATCCAATAATTCAGAATCATTGTTTTTTACACCTTCTAATATCTTTTCATAATTATTTAAATCATCAACAATAATACAATATTCAAAATTTGATAAATTATAGATATTGTCTTCTTTTGTTAAATACTTCTTTTGAATATCATCAAAATATTTATTAACAATTAATTCATAAGCGCTTTGACCAATTTGATTAGCATAGCTTTCACACTTATTTAAGTTTACAAAAATTAAACCAAATTCATGTTTTTTATATAAGCGTTGATCTAGAGTTCTAATTAAATCAATATTTTTAAAGATTGGTGCTTCAAGTTTTTCTAAAGCATATTGGTAAATATAAGAAACACTATTTCCCTCATTTACATTTTTAATCTCTTCGAACCACTCTAAACCATTTCTTGTTCTTAAACGATATTGATATTTATAAGTTCCACTCATTTGCTTTTTACAAGCATCATAAACAGGTAAATCCTTTTTATAAACATAATTTCGTAAATCACCAACTGAAACCTTTTGATAATTAACATCTAATCTATAACGCATTGATTTATTTAAATAATATGTATCACTAGTTAAACAAGCATATGCCTTATCTAAAGCATCAACTAACTTATCAGGAGCAATATTATTGCTATTTTCTGGCATGTCACTAAGAGAACAACTATCAGCACAGTAGCATCTTTCTACTTCTTCTTCTGTATAAACATAACCTAAGAATTTATTATTTTGGTTATATTCTTTTTTAGCGACTTTCAAACTAACATATTCATAATTATTAAATACAAACATTAAAGAAAAATAATCTTTATCTTCTTTAAGTTTTTCATCTAAATCATTAATAGCAACTTCTTCATTATCAACATAGGCCAATAACAACATCTTTTTCCAAGATTTTTTGTTGTTTATAGAACCCAAATCATTTAAAAACTCTTTAGTGTATACAAATGTTTTATCTAAATCAGAAAACATCAAAACTTTTTGGTTTTCTAATTTATATGTTTCTTTTTTAGTCAAATCAATAATAAATAAAATAATTGTAACAATTAAAGCAATAATATAAATCGCTGTAACACTTGAATCAATAATATTAGAATTATTGTCATAAATACTTAAACCAACTTGTTTTAACAATAAATTAACAATTACTAAAACAATTGATGTTAAAAAGATAATGCCTTGAGCTAGGGGAATTTTCTTATTTTTGAAAATTGAAATAGCAATAACAACAACAAAGCAAAGACTTACACCAATTAATATTGCGATTTGATTTTTAACTAAAACTTCACTTATTGATTTCAAAGCATTTAAGATTTCTTGCATATTTGTCCTCCTATAATCATAGATGCAGTTGCTTTATTGGTAGCTAAAGGAATTTCATAAACATCGCATAAGCGTAAAAGCGCAGAAACATCAGGCTCATGGGGTTGAGCTGTTAGGGGATCGCGGAAAAAGAAAACCAAATCAATTAAACCATTGGCAATTTTACTACCTATTTCTTGATCTCCTCCTAATGGACCAGATTTGCAACAACTTATTTGAAGATTAGTATTTTCCATAATTCGTTTACCTGTTGTACCAGTAGCAGTTAATGAATGTTTAGAAAGAAATTCTTCATTGGCCTTAGCGAAAGCTATCATATCCTCTTTTTTCTTATCATGGGCAATTAAAGCAATTCTCATATCGACTCCTTATATACATTTTTATTGGATACATTATAA
>CANQJU010000022.1 GCA_947624315.1 uncultured Bacilli bacterium
ATCTCAAGGTGTTGCTGTTGTTGAACAAGGTAATAACGTTGCACCATTCACTACAGAATTGAAACAAGAAAAGAATGCTGATGGCACATATAATAACGAAATTACAATTAAATTAGCTAAACCAGATGTAACTACATTTGAAGTTGAAGATTTAGTTGTATGCTGGTATGATTATGTTACAGATGAAGACTACAAAGAAGAATCTGTAATTGAAAACGCAGAAGTAACTTCTGCAAATGGTGTTATCACTATTAAATTTGTAGCAAGCGCTGATTTAGTTGCTGCATATGCTGGTAATATGGGATTTGATGTTAAATATCTAATTTCAATTGATGGTAACCAATCAGAGTCATTATCATCAGTATATGGCGTATTTGAAAAATAGGAGCTTAATATTTTATAATAAAAAGACGATTAGGCTATAAAGTCTAATCGTCTTTAATTATAAACTTAAGGAGGAAAATGTATGGTTAAATATGTACTTAAAAGAATAGGATTAGCTATTGTTACTACATTTATCATAATTTCTCTAACATTTATTTTAATAAAGTTGTTGCCATTTGAAAAACCAATTGGGCAAGAACCACAACAAATTGCTTACTATGAACATCAAGTAAGCTTAGGCTATTTATATAAATTTAGCACTGAACATCCTGAATTAGGAAAAGAAATATATAAAACTACTGGTCGTTTAGGAAGCGTAACATATTATTATGAAGTTCCCGTTATGAAACAATATGTTAATTGGCTTTCTAATATTATTACTAAATGGGACTGGGGTACTTCGATCAAGGTTAAATTAAATGTTAGAGCAACTGTGATTATTTCTGAAAGAATTACGTATTCAATTAGAATTAATATTCTTTCTGTTATTTTTTCGGTACCTATTGGTATTGCCTTAGGTATTTGGGCTGCTTTAAAGAAAAATAAATTGACCGATCATATTATTTCAACATTAGTCATGGTATTTATTTCTATACCAAGTTTCGTATTAATTACCTTCTTATTGAGGTTATTTGGATACCAGCTTGGTTGGATTCCAACGGTTTGGCCACGACCAACCGCCACGACATCAATGAAGATACTAGGTTACTTATTGCCAGTATTCTGTCTATCATTTGGTTCAATATGCGGTTATTGTCGTTTCACAAGAGCTGAATTATGTGAAGTAATTGAAAGTGATTATTTATTATTAGCTAGAACAAAAGGTTTAACAAAGAAACAAGCAATATTAAGACATGCTCTTCGTAATGCGATGGTTCCAATTGTTCCTTCAATTTTAGCTGAGTTCATTGGAATTCTAGGTGGTTCAATGATTCTTGAACAATTATATGGTATTCCTGGTATTGGTAAATTGTTTATTGAATGTTTGAATGGTAAAGATTACAATATTCTATTTGTTGATATGGCTATTTTCACAACAATCAGTTTACTTGCTGGAGTTATACTTGATATATCTTATGGATTTATTGACCCAAGAATAAGAATGGGGGCAAAGAAATGATGACAAATGAAGATAAATTAAAAGAAACATATAGCGATATCAAAGATAGTGATTTTGAACTTGTCCAAGTTGATAAGAAAATTTCTGATGTTAAATTTGAAACAAAACAAGTTACTTTCTTTAAAGATGCAATGAAAAGATTTGCTAAAAACAAATCTTCAGTTGTAGGTGCATTTATTTTAGGACTTTTATTATTGTTAGCTTTATTTGTACCAGTTCTTGATCGTAATGATGTTGTAACAATCAAAAAACCAGAATCTTTTTTAGCTCCAAAATTATTTAAAGCTGGAACTGGATTTTGGGATGGTGTAAAAAGTTTTAAACGTATAATTTATGATACTCAAGGAGAAACACCTGCTGATTTCTATAAACCTGCTGTTATATCAATTAAAATTGATAGTGAACCAAGTTTAATAGATCAAGCTAGTCCATATGGACATGGTGGTATGGCTATTATTTCTAACGAAACAAGATTTGATGAATATTCTATTACATTAAATAGTCCAACTATTTTATTTACTGCAGATGGTAATTATCGTGCTAAATTTATTTTAGGCGATGAAGATGGTGTATTAGAGGGTGTTATTGCTGAATACGCAATTTATTTTGTTTCTGGAAGTAATAAAATTTTAGTTCAAGATTTCTCTAAAAAATATGGTGAAATTAATATTAATATAAGTGAAATATTAAAAGATAACGATATTGAAAGTTGCCAAGGTTATTTATCATTTGAAGTTAAAGGTGTTTACAATCAAGTTTCATATATTTTAATGGAAAGTGCAACTTTTGAAACTGATGATCCTGAAGGAATAGAAAATGTAAATAATTGTACATTTACTGATGCTACTCAAATGGTTTTAATTACAAAAGATAATGAAGGTGTTTTTCCTCCAACATATTGGGCATGTACAGGTCGTAAAGGTGTTCACAATTCATCAGTTTATTTCTGTGATTTCTCATATGACACATATGCAGCTGCATTTGATACTCAAGATAATCTTGAATATTCAGCTACAGATGTTGATACATGGATTAAAAATGGCTGGTGTGAATATGATCCTGCTGTTGGACCATCATCATTTAAGAAATTATCTGATAAGTGCCCAATTGATAAAGTAAATGATCAAAACGTTAATAAAGTTACTGGTAAGCTATTAAATATCGTAGCTACTGGTCCACGTTATCGTAAATATGGTTATACAAAAATGCCAGTATTTATTTTAGGTACTGATACTTATGGACATGATATTTTTAAGAAAGCCTTTAAAGGTTTACGTACATCATTGATTTTAGGTATTTGTACTGCTGCCTTCTGCTTTGCCTTTGGTCTATGCTGGGGTTCTATATCTGGTTATTTTGGTGGAAATGTCGACTTATTCATGGAGAGATTCTGTGATATCTTGAGTGGTGTTCCTTGGATAGTTATTATGACATTGTGTATTTTGCACTTAGGTAATAACTTCTTCACATTCTTCTTAGCTCTATGTATGACGGGTTGGATGGGAGTCGCCGGAAGAACAAGAACACAGTTCTACCGATTCAAAGGTCGTGAGTATGTTTTAGCATCACGTACATTAGGTTCATCTGATACACGTTTGATCTTCAAACATATCTTACCAAACTCATTAGGTACAATTATTACATCAAGTGTTTTAATGATTCCTAGTGTTATTTTCTCAGAGTCAACACTTGCATATTTAAATTTAGGTTTACAAGGTGTTCAATCATTTGGTGTTATGTTGTCTGAAAACCAACAATATTTAGCAACATTCCCTAACTTGATTATTTTCCCTGCTGTTATCTTAGCGTTAATGATGATTTCATTTAACTTATTTGGTAATGGTTTAAGAGACGCATTGAATCCTTCATTGAAAGGTAGTGAGTAAGATGGCTGAAAAAGTATTAAGTGTAAATAATTTAGTTATTAATTTTAAGACTGACTCAGGTTTAGTTCAAGCTGTTCGTGATGTTTCTTTCGAACTTGAAAAAGGTGAAACATTATGTATAGTTGGTGAATCTGGATCAGGTAAATCAGTTACATCTAAAGCAATTATGGGTATTTTAGCCAATAATGCTATCATCGAAAATGGTTCAATCATTTATGAAGGTGAAAACTTATTGGAAGTATCTGAAGAAGAATTCTATAAGATTCGTGGTCATAAAATTGGAATGATTTTCCAAGATCCATTATCTTCATTGAACCCAATTGTTCGTATTGGTAAACAAATTACTGAAGCAACATTAATTAACTCTAATAAATTAAAATTATTGTATAATGATTTAATTTCTCATGATTTAATTGCTTATAAAAATGTAATTGCTAAAAGAAATATTGCCATTGCTAATGAGGAAAAACACTTAGAGCAATTGGTTGCAGCAAGTAAAAATGAAGATTTGACTGCTGAAGAAAAAGCTGAATACAATGAAAAAATCAAAGCTAAAAAGGCAGAAATCTCTGCTTTCCGTAAAAAAATAAATGCGGAAACAAAAGAAAAATTAGTACCTTTGAAAGCTAAATTAAATGAAACTAAAAAGGCTGCTAAGGTTCAAGTTAAAGAATATAAAGCTAAAGTTAATGCTGATTGCAAGGAAAAAATTGCTAAACTAAATGAAGAATTATCTTCAGCAAAATCCGAAGAAGAGGCTAAAAAAATCAAAGAAAAAATAGCTGCTGCTAAGAATGAATATGTTAATTCTTTAAAGATTACTAAAGCCGAAGCTAAAAGACGTGCATTAGCCATTATGAAGGAAGTTGGTATTCCTGAACCTGAACGTCGTTTTAAACAATATCCATTTGAGTTCTCAGGTGGTATGCGTCAGAGAATTGTTATTGCCATTGCTTTAACAGCAAATCCAGAAATTCTTATCTGTGATGAGCCAACAACAGCTCTAGACGTTACTATTCAAGCCCAAATTTTGGAATTGATTAATAGAATTAAAGATGAAAGAAAATTATCATGTATATTTATTACCCATGACTTAGGTGTTGTTGCTAATATGGCCGATAGAGTTGCGGTAATGTATGCTGGTAAGATTGTAGAGTATGGAAAATCAGAAGAAGTTTTCTTTGATCCACGTCACCCATATACTTGGGCATTGCTTGCAAGTATTCCTGATGTTGATAGTAAGGAACGTCTTGATGCTATTCCTGGTACTCCACCAAACATGATTTATCCACCAAAAGGAGATGCTTTTGCTATTCGTAGTAAATATGCAATGAAGATCGATTTTGAAAAAGAACCTCCTTTCTTTAAATTAAGCGATACTCATTATGCAGCTACATGGTTATTAGATGAAAGAGCTCCTAAGGTTGAAATGCCAAAGATTGTTTCTGAGCGTATTAAGAATTCTCTTAAAGGAGGTGCCCAAAGTGAACAAAGATAATTTAGATTCTGAATTAAAAGATATTTTGTTAGCTAATGAATCTAACCCTAACCTTTCTGAAGAATATGATGAAGAAACAGGTAATGTTAATTTAAATGTTGATGATTTCAATAAAAAGTATGGTGTTAACCCACGTGTTAAATCAAAACCAGAATTAAGAGATCAAAATATTATCTTATCTGTTAGACACTTAAAACAATTTTTCTTCTTTGGTCATGGAGTAAATCGTGCTAAGTTAAAAGCCGTTTCTAACGTATCATTTGACTTAAAAGAAGGCGAATGTCTTGGTATAGTTGGTGAATCTGGTTGTGGAAAAACTACTACAGGTAGATCAATCATAAAATTATATGATATCACTTCTGGATCAATATATTATCGTGGTGTTCGTATTTCTGCAGGTAATCGTTGGAATCGTAAAGAAATAAAATGGACAAAAATTCGTTGTCAAGAACAATGCAAAGAATTAGAGAAGAAAAAAGATGAAGAAATCAAAGCTTTAGATAAAGCTTCTCCTGCATATCAAGAGACAGTTAATAATATTAATCGTAAATATAATGATGAGATTAATAATATTAAAAATAATGCTAATAAAATTATTTATGAACAACAAGAAAAGATTCAACAAATCAAATTTGATAATGCTCATGTTAGTCGTAAACTTGTAAATGAAATTCAAATGATCTTCCAAGATCCTGTTGATTCATTGGATCCTCGTATGACAGTCGAAGATATTATTCAAGAAGGTTTACGTATTCAAAAGTTTAACAACAAAGAAGAAAACCATAAAATGGTTGTTGAAATGCTTGAAAAAGTTGGATTAGTTGCTGAACATGCTGGAAGATATCCTCATGAGTTCTCTGGTGGTCAACGTCAAAGAATTGGTATTGCTCGTGCCTTAATCATGAAACCTAAACTTTTGATTTGTGATGAACCTATTAGTGCTTTGGACGTATCTATTCGTGCTCAAATTATTAACTTGCTTAATGATTTGAAGGATGAATATGGTTTATCTATCATCTTTATCGCTCACGATTTATCAGTTGTTAAATACTTCTGTAATCGTATTGCGGTTATGTATTATGGAAAGATTGTTGAGCTTGCTACAAGTGATGAATTATTTAAGAACCCTCTTCATCCTTATACAAAATCACTTTTATCAGCTATTCCTAAACCTAACCCAATTAGTGAAAAGAACCGTAAGAGAATTATTTATCGCCCAGAATTAGTTCATGATTATTCTGTTGATAAACCTCAATTACGTGAAGTTTGTCCTGGACATACAGTACTTTGCAATCAAGCTGAATTTGAAAAGTACTTAACTGAATTAAAATAATAAATTAACATTAGGATTTATACTCCTAATGTTTTTTTATTACAAACGATTTATAGGGATTTTCTCTTGTTATTATTAAAAAAATTTGATATAATATTATAAACAAAGGTGGTAACTGAAATGAGTAAAATAAAATTTTGCGCATTAGGTGGATTAGGGGAAAATGGAAAAAACATGTATCTTGTAGAAGTCGATGACAAGATTTTTATTTTGGATGCAGGACTTAAATTTCCTAGTGTTGATTTATATGGAATTGATGCTGTAGTTCCTGATATTTCTTATTTAGTTGAAAACAAAAAAAGAGTACAAGGTATATTTTTAAGCCACGGCCACGAAGAAAATATCGGAGCAGTTCCGGAAATTTTAAAAGTAATGGATGTTGGGGTTTTTGGCTCTCATTTTACAATTTCTTTAGTGGAACTTGAATTAGCTGAAGCGGGACTTGATGTTAGTGATTACCGATTATATAGAATGAGTGAGGAAAAAGTATTAAAATTTGGTAATATTTATGTTTCTTTTTATCGAACAACTCATAGCATTCCTGAAAGTTTCGGAATTGTGATTAAAACAAGCGATGGTGCAATTGTTTATGCTCCAGACTATACTTTCTCAAGTCATAGTGATATTAAATATAAGACTTCATATAGTAGATTAATCGATATGGCTAAAGATGGAGTTTTAGCTGTTTTGCCTGAAAGCTTAGGTACAAGCAATATAAATAGAGTTACTAATGATTATACCCTTAATTATGCGGTCAATGATGTTTTAATTCATTCAAAAAGAGTAATCTTTTCCATGTATTCAAGTGATTTAGACCGTATTCAAAAGGTTATAAATTTGAGTGTTGCTAATAATCGAAGAGTAGCGGTTATTGGAAGAAAAGTTCAAAGAATAATTAATATTGCTATGAGCATTGATTATTTAAAAATACCAGAAAATAATTTAGTAAATTTAAAATTTATGGATAACGAAATAAGCAATGATGATGAAGATTTAGTAATTATTGTAACCGGAAATCGTCATGAACCATTTTTTGGATTGCAAAGAATGGCTATTGGTCAAGATCGTTTAATCAAAATGAATGAAAATGATCATGTTGTTATTATTTCTCCTCCTGTCTTTGGAACAGAAAAAATTGCTAAGTCAGCAATGGATGCTATCTATAAAGTTGGTGCTAAAATAACAACAATTAATAAAAGTTCTTTAAGAAGTTCTCATGCTGATAGTGAAGATTTAAAAATGTTATATCAAATGTTAAATCCCAAATACATTATTCCTATTGTTGGGGAGTATCGTCATCAATATATGCAAAAAAATATTGCTTTGGAAATGGGATATGATGCAAGTAATATATTGATGCTTGATAATGGAGAACAAATAACTTTTGAAAATGGAGAATTATTAAATACTAAAGATAAAATTAGTGTTGGTGATGTTTTAGTTGATGGTTCAATTATTGGGGATATAAATGAAGTTGTTTTGCATGATAGAGAAATGCTATCACAAGATGGAGCTGTGATTGTGGCAGCTGTTATTAATACATATACAAAACAAATAATTTCCGAACCAGAAGTGGAAATGAAAGGTTTTATGATTGAAAAACATGTTGATGAAGTCGTTGACGATATTGTTTCAACAACTTCTAAACATTTAACAAAGTTTTTAAATTCTAAATCTAAAGATTTGTCATCTTTTAGAATGGAATTGCGTGATACTATTACAAAATTAATCCAAAAAACTGCAGGTAAAATGCCAATTGTTATTGCAGCAATCGTTGATATGTATGAAGAGGAATAATTATGAGAAAATTAAAAAGTTATGAAATAAGACAAATGTGGTTAGATTTTTTTAAAGAAAAAGGACATGATGTAGTTCCTAGTGCTTCCCTTATTCCTGTTAATGATCCAACACTTTTATGGATAAATGCTGGGGTTGCACCTTTAAAGAAATATTTTGATGGAAGAGAAATACCTAAGAATCGACGCTTAGTTAATGCTCAAAAATCAATTCGTACTAATGATATTGAAAATGTTGGAAAAACAGCTCGTCACCATACATTTTTTGAAATGTTGGGTAATTTTTCCATAGGAGATTATTTCCGTGAAGAAGCTTTAACTTGGGCATATGAAATATTGACAAGTGATAAATGGTTTGCCTTTGATATCAATAAGTTATATTTTACTATTTATCCATCTGATACAGCTTCATATAATAAATGGGTTTCTTTAGGAGTTGATCCATCTCATATTATTAAGCTTGAAGATAACTTTTGGGAAATAGGTGAAGGACCATGTGGACCTGATACTGAAATATTTTTTGACCGTGGAGAAAAGTATGATCCTAAAGGTTTAGGAATCAAAATGCTTCAAGAAGATATTGAAAATGATCGTTATATTGAAATATGGAATATAGTTTTTAGTCAATATAATGCTAAAGCTGGAGTTCCTCGTAGTGAATATAAGGAATTACCAAATAAAAACATTGATACCGGCATGGGTCTTGAAAGAATGGCTTGTGTAATGCAAGAAGTAGAGACTAATTATGATACTGATTTATTCATGCCAATTATTAATGAAGTAGAAAAGATTACAGGAGTTAAGTATAATGGGCAAATGGCCTTTAAAGTTATTGCTGATCATGTTCGTAGTGTGACTTTTGCGGTAAGTGATGGAGCAATGCTATCTAATGAAGGAAGAGGATATGTTTTAAGAAGGATACTTCGACGTGCTGTTAGATATGGTAAGAAGTTGGGAATGAATGAACCATTCATGTACAAGCTTGTTTATGTTGTAGCTAACTATATGAGTAACTTCTATCCATATTTATTAACTACAGCAGATAATGTTAGTAAAGTAATTAAGCTTGAAGAAGAAAAATTCTTATCAACTTTAGAAACTGGAGAGAAAAAGTTAAATGATTATATGCTTCAAGCAGCCAATAAAGTCATTCCAGGGGATGTTGCCTTCTTATTATACGACACTTTTGGCTTTCCACTAGAATTGACTTTGGAAGTCGCACAAGAAAACGGCTATACGGTTGATGAAAATGGATTTAAGAAGGAATTAGAGCGCCAAAAAACGAATTCTCGAAATGCCCGTAATGATGAACAATCTATGAATTCTCAAAATCCTGATATGTTAGCTTTTAAAGATAAATGCAAATTTGTTGGATATGATAGTTTAGAGAGCGAAAGCCAGGTTATTGCTATCTTTGAAAATGGACAAAGAGTGGAAAAAGCTACTGGACTTGCCTTTGTTGTATGTGCTGAAACTCCATTTTATGCTGAAAGTGGTGGACAAGTTGGTGATAGAGGAGAAGTAGACTTTAATGGTAAAACAATTAAAGTTTTAAATACCATTAAACTTCCTAATGCTCAACATGCTTTATTAGTTGATTTACAAGGTAATGAATTAAGAGTAAATGATACTATTAAACAATTTGTTGATGAAGCCTTGCGCTTTTCAACAACCGCTAATCATTCAGCAACTCACTTATTAAATGAAGCCTTAAGAAGAGTCTTGGGCTCTCATCTTCATCAACAAGGTTCAAATGTTAATGAAGATACATTAAGATTTGATTTTAATAATTTTAATATGCCAACTTTAAAAGAAATTTTAGATGTTGAAAAATTAGTAAATTTAGAAATCCAAAAGAATAGTGATAGCCATATTCAAGAAATGAGTATTGATGAAGCTAAAAAGAGTGGAGCTCAAGCTGTATTCGGAGAAAAATATGGTGATACTGTTAGGGTTGTAGAAATAGGATTTTCTAAAGAACTATGTGGTGGAACACATGTAGCTAATACTAAAGATATTAAAAAGTTTGCTGTTCTTTCTCTAGAAAGCAAAGGTTCTGGTATTTTTAGAATCGAAGGAACAACAAATAATAATATTGAAAAAGAACTTAAGAAAATAACTTCACCAATCGATGATGAAATCAATGAGTTACTTCTTAAAGGTCAAGAAATAGTAAAGAAAGCTTCTCAAGAAGGAATAAAACTAGAAAATATTGAATTTAAACCTAGTGAGTTTATAGAAAGCTATCAATATGTTATTAATCGTCGTATGGAACTTGATGAACTTCGCGATATGATTAAGAATCTTGATAAGAAATATACACGAAGCAAACGAGAAATGAATTCATTATCTATTGATAATTATTTAGATAAGTTTACTCTAGTTAAAGATTATCAAATATTAGTAACAGAAATTGACAAAGCTGAAGTTAATGAAGTTAAAGATTTAGTCGATAAATTAGTTGATAAAGTTAATAATTCATTAGTCTTTTTAGCATTAAAGCAAAATGATAAAGTTATTTTCATTTGCAAAAACAAAATAGACAAATTAAATGCTGGAAGTTTAGTAAAAGAAGCAGCAATTATTACTGGTGGCAATGGTGGTGGAAGAAGTGATTTCGCCCAAGCTGGTGGTAAGGATGTTCAAAAAATTACTGAGGCTTTAAATTGTATAAAGGAAAAAGTAACAAATAGTTTATGAAAATAATGGGATTAGATTTAGGAAATAGAACTATTGGGATAGCTGTTAGTGATTATTTAGAAATTATTGCTAATCCTA
>CANQJU010000023.1 GCA_947624315.1 uncultured Bacilli bacterium
TCATATTCAATTTTAATTATTCTTTCTAAAGCAATTGTCTCTATTACTTTTCCATATATTTTCATAAATACCTCATATTTTATTTATCATCAAGTTTTAATTCATTTAGCCTAATCAACTCTAAAATTGCTTGGCTGCGACCTTTAACCCCTAGCTTCTGAATAACATTAGATATGTGATTTCGCACAGTCTTTTCACTTATTCGCAGTTTCAAAGATATTTCTGTCGTATCATAATTTTTAACAAGCAATTCAAATATTTCTCTCTCACGACCAGTTAAAAATTTTTGAGTGTACACCCTACCCCTCCGTTACTAACCATTAGTATAATATGCATTATTATTTGTTGGGGTTAAATATTTTTAATATTTCTTCTTTTTGATAATCGTTGAGATTCATCTTATCTAATTCTTCTAAAAAGTTACTTTTGCCAATAATTTCTAAGATGGCTCTTTTTTTAACAGGTCCAATTCCTTTTATTTTATCTAAGCCAGAAGCAAAGCTTTTTTTGCTATGAAGATTATGAAAGAAAGTGATAGCATAGCGATGCACTTCATCTTGCATTTCTTCTAAAAACAAAAATAAAGGACTTTTCTTATCGATATATATCTCTTTGTCATTGTACAATAAATGATCAGTTCGGTGATTATCATCTTTAACAAGGCCGAGCAAAGGAATATCTACTTGAATACTATCTAATGCTTCCCTAGCAGCTTTTACTTGTCCTTTACCACCATCAATAACAATTAAACTTGGCATAGGACTATTTTCATTTTTTAAGCGTAAATATCTTCTTCCAATAATTTCTTTCATTGTTTGGGTATCATCACTACCTACAACAGTCTTAACCTTGAATTTGCGATATCCTTTAGGATTTTTTACTCCATCAACATAACTAACCATTGCACTAACACTACTTGTACCTTGAATATTAGAATTATCAAAAGCTTCCATAACGTGAATAGGCGATAAGTCTATCAGTTTCTCTAACTCTTTTACGGCTCCTAAAGTTCTTTCATATTTATTGGTTTCTTTTTTAATTAAAATATCAACTTTTTGCAAGGCATTCTCACAAACTAATTCTACCAATTCTTTTTTCTTTCCTCTTTGAGGAATAAAAGCAATATCTTTAAGACGACTATCTAAAATATCTAAATCAATAGAAGGCAATAATATCTCTTTAGGCAATGGATTATTTAAAACAAAATAGAATTGACTTAAAAAGTTGCTAAACATTTCTAAAGGATCTTCCATTACTTCAAATAGAAAACCATTTCTTTCCACCATTTTACTTCCTCTAATATGAAAGATTTGAATGCTTATATAACCTTCTTTAATAACATATCCAAAGACATCAGTATCAGAAATTGATACTTCCATTTTTTGTTTTTCTTTTAAGACTTGTAAATTAAGAATAATGTTTTTATATTCATTGGCTTTTTCATAATCCAATCTTTCACTAGCTTCATACATTAGTTTTTTTAAATGACGAATTTCTTCATCAACATTTCCTTTAAGAAAATGATTAATTTTATTGACTATTTCTTGATATTCTTCATCTTTTAT
Source organism: uncultured Bacilli bacterium (assembly GCA_947624315.1). Taxonomy (GTDB): domain Bacteria; phylum Bacillota_I; class Bacilli_A; order ML615J-28; family CAG-698; genus Tener-01. The sequence continues at coordinate 1,566 of CANQJU010000023.1, forward strand.
TTCTTTTATGCATGGAGCCAGGCATTGTCCTAAATGGTAATATAAACATTCCTTTTTAGGAATTTTATAGCATTTGCGAAGTGGATAAATTTTATTTAACATTTCCACAACTTCTTTAGCAGCTTTAGCATTGGGATATGGTCCATAATATTTAGCTTTCTTGTTCAAGTCACGAGTATAATAAAGGCGAGGATTTTTTTCTTGGGAAATGCAAATGTAAGGGTAGCTTTTATCATCCATTAACATGATGTTATATTTGGGATGATATTTTTTAATTAAATTCATTTCCAAAATAAAGGCTTCGGTTTCGCTTCCGGTAATAATATATTCAAAATCACGAATCATGCTAACCATTTTAGTTGTTTTAGGATCATGACTTCCTGTGAAATATGATTTTACGCGGTTTGCTAAAATCTTAGCTTTTCCAACATAAATAATTTCACCATTTTCGTTTTTCATTAAATAGCATCCAGGTTTTTTGGGTAATTCTTTAAGTTTTTCCTTGACATTCACTATTAATCACCTGCCTTTATAAAAGGCCATATAAATATGGCCTATTTTAAATTCTTTAAGATATTTTCTATTTGTTCACCATATTCAAAGGATTCATCATATTTAAATCTTAATTCTGGTATTTTTCTTACTTCTAAGACTTTTCCTAAATGTCCACGAATCATTCCTTTAGCATCTTCAAAATTTTGAGCTGTTGATTGCTTTTGTGTATCATTACCAATAACAGTAAAATAAACAGTAGCAATTGATAAATCGTTAGTTAATCTTACTTTTGTAATAGTCACAAACTTTAATCTTTCATCTTTAGCTTCGAGTAAAAGAAATGATCCAATTTCTCGTTCTATTATTTTTTCTAAGCGTTCTTGTCTAAAACTCATATTTATAACCTAATTAACTTTCTCCATAATATAAGCTTCAATTAAATCGCCTTCTTTAATATCGTTATAGTTTTCAATTGTTAATCCACATTCATAACCAAGTTTAACTTCTTTAACATCATCTTTAAATCTCTTTAAAGAAGAAAGCTTGCCTTCGTAAATAACAATACTATCACGAATTAAACGAACATCACTATTTCTTGTAATATATCCACTACTGATGTAACATCCAGCAATTGTTCCAACCTTTGAAGCTTTAAATATACTTCTTACCTCAGCTTCTCCGATTACTTTTTCTTCGTAAACAGGATCAAGCATACCTTTCATAGCGGCTTCAATATCTTCTAATAATTTATAAATTATATTGTATAAACGTATTTCAACAGATTTTTCTTTAGCTGATTGGCTAATAGCTGCACTTGGACGAATATTAAAACCAATGATAATTGAACGTGAAGCAATCGCTAAAGTAATATCAGTTTCAGTGATTGTACCAACACTAGCTCGAATAATATTAATCTTTACTCCTTCAACATTAACCTTATCTAAAGAATTTTTCAAAGCTTCTACAGATCCTTGAACATCACCTTTAATAATTAAGTTCAATTCTTTATCAGTTGAATCTAAGCTTTCAAATAAACCTGCCAAAGTAACTTGAGAACTACTATTTCTTTCCAAATCATTAGTTCTTTCAGTACGTTTTTCACTGACTAAACGAGCTGTTTTCTCATCTTCAAAAATCATGAAGCGATCACCAGCACGAGGTACATCAACTAATCCAGTAACTTCTACAGCCTTTGATGGTCCAGCACTTTTTAGATTAGCTTTAGTTTCATCTTGCATTGCTCTAATTTTTCCATATGTATTACCAACAACAATTGGATCACCAATTTTAATAGTTCCGTTTTTAACAAGCAATGTGGCAACAGGACCTCTACCTTTATCAAGACGAGCTTCAATTACTGTACCAATACCTAAACGATTAGGATTAGCGCGATAATTTTCCATTTCTGCTGTTAAAACAATCATATCAAGCAATTGGTCAACTCCCTTACCAGTAAGAGCAGAAATAGGAACAAATATTGTATTTCCTCCCCACTCTTCAGCAACCAAATTGTAATTAGCTAATTCTTGTTTGATCTTATCAGGGTTAGCTCCCGGTTTATCCATTTTGTTAATAGCTACAATGATAGGAACTTTGGCAGCTTGAGCATGGTCAATTGCCTCACGTGTTTGTGGCATAACTCCATCATCAGCAGCAACCACTAAAACAACAATATCTGTAATCTCAGCTCCACGAGCACGCATCTCTGTAAATGCCGCATGTCCTGGAGTATCGATAAAAGTAATCAAAGTGTCTTGTTTTTTAACTTGATAAGCACCGATATGTTGGGTAATACCTCCGGCCTCGCCTTGAACAATTTTAGAATTTCTAATTGTGTCAAGAAGAGTTGTTTTACCATGGTCAACATGTCCCATAATAGTTACAATTGCGGGACGAGGCTCTAAATCACTCTCATCATCATCAATTACAATTTCTTCAAACTTTGTAATATCTTCAGTAACTTTATCTTTCAAAACATATCCAAAATCATCAGCGATGATATCAGCAACATCACGCTCTAAAGGTTGGGTTGCGGAAACCATATAACCTAAATCAACAAGTTTACGAACAACATCTCCATAAGAAACATCAAGTTCATCAGCCATTTGTGCAGGAGTCATTCCCACAAAGTAATATAAAACATTATCTTTTTTCTTGGCGCCAATATTAGTTTGACGTTTCTCATTATGATTATTCTTTTTCTTCTTTACATTTTTAATACGAGTATATTGTCTTTCTTGAGCTTCGTAATCGTTATATGAATCATCATAAACTCTTGTCAATTCAATTTCTGTATCTACTGGTTTTTCTTCTTTTTTAACCTCTTTTTTCTCTTCTTTCTTTTTAGGCTCAGCTTTTTTAACTTCTTCTTTTGAAACTTTTTCTTTTTTAGGTGCTTCTTCCTTTTTAACTTCTTCTTTAGGTTCTACCTTAACTTCTTTCTTTTTAGGTTCAGCTTTTTTAACAATTTCTTTTGCTGGTTCAGCCTTTTTAGTTTCTGTTTTTTTGTGTTTTAGAGGTTTAATATCAACATTATATTTTTTGCTTAATTTTTTAATTACATCACTAGAAATATCTGTTTCTTTGTCAGCTTTAATTCCAACATTTTCTAGTATTTTAATTAATTCATCTTCAGATACATTTTTTTGATTTGCTTGTAATATCTCTAAAATTTCAATAACTTTCACAAGTATACACCTCACTTTAAAAGTTTATTTACTGATGAACAAAATCCCTCATCAGTAAGAGCAACAATTTTAACTAAGCCCTTACCTAAAGCATTAGATAATTCATCAGTTGTAAATTTGTTTAGTAGCTCTGTTTGATAGAAAAAACATTTTTTTTGAAATTTATCAATAGTTTTTTCTGAAGCATCCGTTGCCACAAAAACCATTCTACACTTTTTATCACGCAGTCCATTAATGACATTTTCTTCCCCAATTATAACCTTTCTAGCCTTATATGCTAGTCCTAATAAATTAAGGATTTTTTCCTCATTTGTCAATCTCATCACCAAGCATTTCTAAAAGCTTTTCAAAGATTTCATCAGGAACTGGGACTTCTAAATGTCTCTCTAATATTTTCTTTTTTCTCGCTATTTCAATAGCTTTTTTGCTCTTGCTTAAATATGCGCCACGACCATTCATTTTCCCAACAGGATCTATTTCAACATTTCCTTCAGGAGTGCGAACAACTCGAAACATTTCCTTTTTAGGAAATTGTTCGTTTGTGGCGACACACTTTCGCATTGGTATTTTCTTGGGCTTATTCATTTTATACCATCCTATTTTTGAACAACATTATATTGAAATTTGATTCCTTCTTTTGTGGCATCAGATAATTTTTTAATATCAATTTTCCAATCAACTGCATATGCAGCTAAACGCGCATTTTGACCACTCTTACCAATAGCAAGTGAATATTGATCATCGCGAACAATAACCAAGGCTTTCTTTGTCTTTTCATCAGGAATAACGCTTAATGATCTTGCAGGTAATAGCGCTTCAGCAATCAAATCAACAGGATTATCTTTCCATGTAAAAATATCAATCTTTTCATTATTTAGAGCTTCATTAATTGCTTTGATTCTTAAACCACCTTGACCAACACAAGCACCTTTTGGATCTAAATTTGGTTTCAAAGCTAAAACTCCAATTTTTGTTCTACTACCAGCATCACGAGAAATACCCATAATTTCAATAGAACCATTAGATATTTCTGGAATAGTCAATTCAAACAATCTCTTAACAATTTCTTTATTAGTACGAGTTAAAAATACTTTAGGCCCTTTAGTTGATTTTTCAACTTTAGTAATATAAACTTTTTTCTCGCTTCCAGCAAGAAATTGTTCCCCTGGTAAACCTTCAGAAACAGGCATGTTAGCTTCTGTGTTTTTCCCAATATCAAAAGTAACAAATGTATCAGAAGCAACTAAAACACGAGCTGTAATAATTTCTCCTACTCTTTCAGTAAAGAATTTGAAGGCTTCATCTCTTTCTAATTCCTTTAAACCACTTAGTAAGGCTTGTTTAAATTTACTAGCGCTTTTACGACCAAATGATTCAAACTTAACTTCTGTTTTAATTTCTTGACCAACTTTAATTTTAGGTTTAATCAATTGAGCTTCTTCTAATAAAATCTCACCTTTATTTCCTTCAGTCAATTCACTAACAACATAGCGATAATCCATTACTTTGATTTTCTTCTTGTCGAAATCTATTTCTACTTTAATATCTCCTTTATATTCAGTATCACGACATGCTACAGCAATTGCTGTTTCAACCTTTGCAAGCACATCATTTATGTCAAGACCTCTTTCATCGGCAATACTTTCTAATGAATCGAAAAAGTTTTTACTAATCATAATTTCCTCCTAAAACTTTACTGCTAACCTTATTTTGTTAACATTACTTTTTTCTATTTTAGCTTTTTTCTTTCTGCCTTTAACTAAATAACTAATAGAATAATAACTTCCATCATAGTCATCTAAATAACCATATATTTCATTCATATTATCAAATTTATCATTTAAACTAATACAAATATATTCACCAATTGCTTGAATAATTTCTTCTTCTTTCTTTAATTCCTTTTCAATACCAGGACTAGATACTTCTAAATAATAATCATCGGGAATAAAATCTTCCTTATCTAAAGCATCTAATATTTTTTCATTCAAGGCTGAACACTCATCAACTGTCAATCCATTAGGTGTATCAGCAATGACTCTTAATATATTTGTACCATATTCTTTAACATATGAAACTTCAATAATTTCTAAATTTAATTCTTTAGCGCATTCAATAGCTATTGTTTGTGTTCTTTTTTCTATTTCGTTCATAAAACAATTTTAAAGGAGTGAGATAATCTCACTCCTAATTTCCACTTTCTAATATGATTATATCATAAAGACTAATCTTTGTCAAACACAAAAATTTTCTCATTAGAAATATTTATTCACCAAAAATTATATTTTTCATATCTTCAATAGTAACTAAACCATAATAATATGTCCATTTGTTATCATTAGATTTTTCACTATGTTTATCAAGAATCATAGCTTCCATTATTTTATCATAATATTCACCAAATTCTTCATGATTATCTATTTCAACAATTTCATTCGCTTGTTTTTGTTCAGCAACTAAGAATTTGAAATAAATCTCACCATCTAAATTAACACATGAAAATGAGCAATTACCATTATCAGATACATCATCATAGTTAATATGTTTTCCTATGCTAAGTTCACATATAGGTCTATCAATACTATTTGCATCTTTTATATTCACTTTATTTTCATCGAATTCTGGTTCATAAAGTTTCATATATTTGGCATCTAATTTTTGATTGTCTTCATTCATTACGTATTTACATTCTTTAGACTTATTGACTTGAATAGTAGCGACTAATCTCAATCCATTATAATATTCATGAATCTCTTTTTCGTTATTAAAACCAATCCATGTATACTCATCGGCTTTAGTAAAAAATTGCTTTTCACCTTCAAAATCAACTTTCTTTTCATCATAATAAGCGCATAAGTAGAAATAATCACTTTCAGAAAATTCTACAAAGACTACTGGTGATCCATTTTTTACAGTCTCAATATTATCAAGAAATGAACTGCTTTCAGGGTACAAAACACAAAGATCACCTTTCAAGTCTAAATAATCTAGAGCATCTTTTTTAAGCTCTTCACTTACCTCAAAATATTCATATTTATCATTCTTGTGATTATTTTTACATCCAACAAAAGTTAAACATAAAATAAATAAACTAATAACTATAAATATTTTATTAATCTTTGTTTTCATAATAATCCTCCTTTTCTTTTAAACAATAATATGTTTTATTTCAATATATCACTATTATTTATAAATACCAATGTGTTATCTAAATATGCCTCTATGTCTTCATCAACTAAAACAACAATTCCTGTTGGCAAAATATAACTTCCATTTAATGTATATTTCAATCCATTTTCTGGATTTGCTCCTTGTTGTATTATAGCTCTATCCTTTGTCAAATCAAGCAATGTGTGACAAATAATACATTCAGCAAACTTTTTCCCTGAATCTTCACGTCTTATAGCATGGAATCCTTCATCTGTAGTTGCAAGCAATTTACATATAACACATGTTTTACCATGTTTATAATTATCTATATAAACATAATCTATATCGTGCTCTTCATAAAAACTATATGCTAATCCTGCTATTTGGTTTGTAATAAGGTGATGTGTTGCTGTTCCAGAAGAATATTTGTATGATTGCTCAATATTATTTTCAAATGTAGCAACATATCTACAATACTTACATTTATAATAATCTTTATTTTTATATGATGCTGTAGCAACTAAATTTCCACTTCCAAATGTATGTTCACCATTACATGAATTATAGTTCATAAAAGCTTCGCCAGATAAATTATCAATATGTTTTATTCCATTACAAATACTACAAATTAGCTTATAACCGCCATGAGGATCAACTTCTTTTAACCACATATGATCATCATCAGTATGAAATCCTCTTGTTATTGCTACTCCTGCAATATCTTTATAAGTTATATCTGTAACACGCAAAGCGAAATCACCATACCCCATTAAAACCTCTTCATGATGGTCATAGTATTTAAAACCTTCTATTTCGTGTAATGGGCAATCATTGTCCAAATCACACAATCCTAATACATGACCAATTTCATGAGCTCCAGATCTTTTTCTGAACATTTCAGCTTTTTCTGCAGAATTATTAAAATTTGCGTAGAAATAACTTACATTAATATACATTTTCCAGTGTCCGTAATGCGTGTGGTTTTTCCCCATTATGGTTAAATCTCCGCCTATGTCTAAAAGATTTAAAGGACTTGTAGTTGCTGCATTTTTGTTCTGTTCATCATTTATATTATATTTGGCAGGATAAATTATTAAATTATGGTCATCTTTTGTACCGGCAACAATATTAATTATCTTATGTTTTGTGACCATTCCTTCTGTATCATATGAATAAAAATAAACATCATTCCATTTCTTCATGCTATTTGTGTAAGCATCTTTTATTTCATTTGCTACTGATTCAGGAATATCCGTTGACCACTTGTATCCATTTTCATTTTCTTCTGCAAAATAATATTTAATCGTTGTTATTTCATGGTCTAGATGCATTTCTGTAGGATTACCAAGCATATACCACATTTTTTCAACAATATTCTTCTCTTTATCAAGTTTGCAAGGATCATAGTAAACATCCAAATCCTTACTATGTGCATATATACTATTGTTTTTTATTAAAAATAGACAAAAAATTGATAAAAATATAATTAAAGTATTTAAATATTTAATTAATTTTATTTTCATAATACCCCTCCTTCTAATTGAAAATTATATTTTTCATATCTTCAATAGTAACTAAACCATAATAATATGTCCATCTATTATCTGAAGATTTTACACTATATTTATCAAAAATTGCTGCTTCCATTATTTTGTCATAATATTCACCAAATTCTTCACGATATTTTTCGTGATAATCATCAATTTCTCCTGTTCTTCTATTCTGAGTAGCTGCTTCAAATTCAAAATAAACTTCACCATCTAAAGCCATAAACCGACGAAGTGTAGTTATATTTGTACCTTCAGCAGGATTATCACTATATCTAAACTTTGTTTGTTCAGCAGAAACTAAATTAACATGTTGTGATGATTCCTTTATTGCTTCCTTTATATTTATTTTATTTTCATCAAATTCTGATTCATAAAGTTGCATAAACAGTGCATAAATATCTTGATCAATTTCATTAATTATATATTTGCATTCTTTAGGCTTATTGACTTGAATGGCAACCATTAATCTCAATCCATTATAATATTCATGAATCTCTTTTTCGTTATTAAAACCAATCCATGTATACTCATTAGCTTTACTAAAATCCCACTTTTCATCTTCAAAATCAACTTTCTTTTCATCATAATAACCGCATAAGTAGAAATAATCATTTTCAGAAAACTCTACAAAGATTACAGGTTCGCCATTTTTAATCAATGAAATGTAATTTTTAAATAATGTATACTCATTCCCTATTTCCACCTGTAACCAACGATTTCTCAAATAATCTAGAGCATCTTTTTTAAGTTCTT
>CANQJU010000024.1 GCA_947624315.1 uncultured Bacilli bacterium
ATTTTCATCTAAATTTCCTCGACGTATTTTAGAAAGAGGAACAGTTGAATATGAGCTCAACAAACGCATAACAAGTTGGTTGATAGCCATTTCTAGTGAGAAGAAAGCAACATGAGCATTGCTTAATTCACAAGCGTTTGTGGCAATATTTAAAGCTAATGTACTTTTACCAATACCAGGACGTGCTGCTAAAATAATCAATTCACCAGGTTGAAAACCAAAAGTAAATTTATTCAAATCATCAAATCCTGTATTTACACCGATTAATTCACCATCAGATTTAGCTCTATTGGCTTCAATAATTTTAATTGTCTCTTCTGTAGCCACTTCAATGCTAACAAGTGGAGATGTCCTTTGGCGCATAACAACATCGTTAATACTCTTTTCTGCATCAGCCAATAGGTCAGGAAAATCTTTATCTCCATCAACAATATTTTTACAAATTTGTTGACTAGCATTGTATAGTGCTCTTTCTATTTCATACTTTTCTAAAATATCAATATATGCATTTATATTATAACTTTCAGGGAATGAAGTAATAATTTCACGCAAATATTTTTTGCCACCAATACTATCTAATAAATTTGATTTTTTTAGTTCTTCAGCTACTTTTGTTATGTCTATTATTTCATTATGAATATATAAATTATAAATAGCTTTATATATTTTTTTATGTTTAATGTTATAAAAGGAATCATCAGTTAATCTTCCACAAAATTCATTAGCATAATTGGGTTCTAGCATTAATGCTGATAAAACATATATCTCAACATCATTACTAAAAAGCATTCCTTTTTCTTCCATACTTTACTCCTTTTCAGTAACATATACAGTTATAACAGCTTGAACTTCTTTATGAAGCTGAATTGGAATCTTATAAGTTCCTAAAGCATCAATATCTTTATCATATACTATTTTACGCTTGTCTAAAACAATATCATATGTATCTTTAAATTCATCAACAATTTGTTTTGTACTTACAGAACCAAATAATTTACCTTCTTTACCTGTCTTAACTAAAACCTTAATTGGAGAAACCTCAATAACTTCTTTTAGTTTGCGCATTTCTTGCAAATGTTTTTCAGCAAGTTCTTTTTCTTTAGCATTCTTATCTTCTGCCATTTTAATATTATCTGGAGTAGCAAGCATTGCTTGATCAGATTTGATCAAATAATTAGCATGACCAGCAGGGATATCAACGATATCTCCTTTTTTACCTTTTCCTTTAACATCTTTAGTCAAAATTATCTTCATTTCTTTTTCCTCACTTGGTTCATTTTTCCTTAAAACTTCTATCAAATCATTTTTAACTTCTTCTAAAGTTTTTCCAACAATTTGGGTTGCCGCATTATTGAAATGTCCGCCACCACCCAATTTTTCCATAATTGTTTGCACATTAGTTTCGTCTAAACTACGAGCACTAATACCAACTTCATTTTCACCAATCTTACCAATACAGAAAGCAGCTTTAATATTATTGATAGTAATAACATTATCAGCAATCTTGGCTAAAAATTGACGTTGATATATATCTTCTTCACTACAAACAGCAATACCATAATTTCCAAAAACAATTTCTAAGTTGCTTAAAATAGTCATTCTTTCAACATATTTATCAAAGTTCTCTCTTAAGTATCTTTGAACTTTAGCAATCTCAGCTCCACGTTTTTGTAATCTACCTAAAATATTATAAGTACGATATGATGTACGATACATTAAATTTGATGTATCAACAATAACACCCATCATCATTAAAGATGCTTCCATTTGTGTAAATTCAATTTCATGATTAACAAATTCATACATTTCAATAACTAATTCAACAGTTGAAGATGCTGAAGTTTGATTGTATAAAAATTGATATTCATTGATTGCGGAAGTACTTCTTCGATGGTGGTCAAGAATAGCCAATCTTTTAGCTTTTTTGATTAATCTTGGATTAGTAACCATATGTTCATATTGACAGTCCATAACAATTAGTAATGTTTCATCCCCAATTAAATTCATAGCCTCATGTGGCAAAACAAACATATCCATCAAATTAATATGTTCCTTTTTAATTTCCGAATAAACTATACTAACTGTTTGATCAATATTCTTTTCATCAAAAACAATTTTACATTCCTTTTCATATGATCTAACTAATTTATGCATAGCGATAGATGAACCAAAAGCATCTGCATCCATATCACTATGAGACATAATAACAACATTAGAAGATTTTTGAATCAAATCAACCAACTCTTCTGTTTTAACTCTAACATAAATTGGTGAACGATTTTCAATACTATTAGTTTTTCCACCGAAATAACTAATATCTTTATCCATACCAACAACTGCTTGATTACCACCACGTTGTAAAGCTAAATTCAATAACTCATCAGTTTTTGTAGCTAAATCAACAATTGGTATATCATAGCAAGCCAAACCAATAGAAACAGTTATCTTTAAATTCTCTTTAGTACAATATTCATAAACATCATTAATAACTTTAAATTCTTCTCTCATTAATTCTTCAACTTTAGCTTTAGGAAGAATTATCAAATATTGTTCTTCACTATATCCGCGCAAATAAATTTTATGTATATCGCACCATTCAGCTAAAATACCCATAATATTACTTATTTGCACAATCTTTTCTTGTGGGTCTAGTACACTTAAAGCTTGATCTAAGTTATCAAGATTAATAATTCCCATACCCAATATTTTAGAATCATATACTTTTTCTAAACTTCTTAAATCTGTTTTATCAAGCAAGAAAACAATATTATCATTTTTGATTACTTCACAACTGAAAATTTTATCATATAATTCAATATCAAAACTTTCATATAGAAGAATCTTATTATATAATTCTTTGTTTAAACGTGACATTTCCTTTTCAACAAGTGTTGGACAAGAAAATATTTGTTTTGCATAATTATTAGCCCATTCTATTACTTTTTCATCATTGTAAACAATAATACCAACAGGCATATCTCTAAACGTTTTTTCTCCAGCAACTTTAACTTTATAAGAAATAGAATTCCATAGTTTTAATCTTTCTTCTAACCATTTAGTTCTTTTAGTAGTATTATTAGTAAAAATAAATGATATCAATAGAGTAATTCCACTACCCACTAAAAATAGGGAAATATAAGTAACATAAACATTTATTTCTCTAACAAATACTGAATATAAGAAAAGTATTAAAGAAACAATTACTATTAATATTGTTAAATTGCGGATATTAAAGACTTTTTTCATAATATTCACCTTATTTATTTTATTATAACATAACTAAAAATAAAAGTAAAATATTTCTATTTTTAGTTATCAAGTAATTCTTATTTTGTTTATACATTATATCATAATTATGCAAACTTGTTAATTTTTTATTTAAAAAAGTGATAATAAAATTTTATTAATCTAAATAAAACATTTAAAAAGGACTAACGCATATCTTTATTTTAATTACGATTAGTCCTTTTATTGTTGTATTATATTAATCTTCAAATAATATAATTATTAAAAAAATATCACAATAAATGTGATATTAATTTTTAACTATTCTCTTACAAATGGTAATAAAGCCATATGGCGAGCACGTTTAATTGCTACAGCCAATTCTCTTTGATAAATAGCTTTAGTTCCTGTCACACGACGAGGAAGTATTTTTCCACGGTCAGAAATGAATCTCTTTAATAATTCATAATCTGTCCAATCTATTTTTTCAACTTTATTATCAGTAAAATAACAGCTCTTTTTTCTTTTTGTACGAAAACCTGCCATTTTATTTTCCTCCTATTTAATAGCAATCAATAGAAAATATATATTTTCTAAAATGTTTTTAATAAATTATTCCTTCACCTTTAGAATGGTAAATCATCATTAGAAACGCCATAATCATTTTGCATATCTTTAAATGGATCTTCACTTTGATTATTATCTTCTCTTGGGCGTTCTTCAGGAATATCATATTGATCAATATCATTATAACCTGAGTAACCATCATTACGACTATTCTTAGAATCTAAGAAATGAATATTTTCACAGATTACTTCAGTTATATAACGTCTTACACCACCAGCATCTTCAAAATTACGAACTTGTAATTGACCTTCAATAGCAATTTGATTTCCCTTTTTTTGATATTTAGAAATATTTTCAGCTAAATTTCTCCAAGCTACACAATTAATAAAATCGGCTTGACGTTCACCGCTTTTTCCTGAAAAATTTCGATTTACCGCAACAGTAAATTGAACAACAGGAATATTACTACTAGTATAACGAATCTCAGGGTCTTTAACCAAACGACCTATTAAAATAACTTTGTTCATAACTATACCTCTTATTCCTTAACTAAAATATGTCTAATAATATCTTCTTTGATATTACATACACGGTCATATTCAGCAACAGCTTCTTTTGATGCTTCAACAAGGAATTTTACATAGTATCCTTTTTTGAAATCATTAATTTCATAAGCTAAATCTCTCATTCCCCATTCAGCTAGTTCAAGAATTTTTCCACCTCTATCAGTAAATACTTTTTCAATATCAGCAATTACCGCTTTGATGTTTTCTTCAGTTGCTGTTGGACGAATGATATACATACCTGTATATTGATTCATATCGGCACCTCCTTTTGGACAATTGGCCTTGTAATAAGGCAAGGATGATTTTAGTCATCTCAATATGTATATTATACATCTTTTTTAAATAAAAGTAAATACTTTTTTAGGGTAAAATAAAAGGTTCAAATAAATGAACCTTAATTAACGTGTTATTTTTATTTTCTTAAAGACAAATGATACTAACCACATTAATGGATATGTGAATTGTAATAAGCATATTAATAATAGAATCGATGGAACATTATTAATAGCTTTAAAATCAAGACCAAAGAAGTCTGGCTTTAAGAAAACAGCTAAAAGAATTAATACAATAGTAGCTGAGAAGATTACTTTTCTTATCCAATTAAATGGTTTACATGAATCAAATAAAACCATAATCATAACAACCGTATTAATGATTGCGGCAATAGTAACAAAAGCATCTTTATTGGCAAATACTGTATCTTTAAATCCCGGAATTTCTCTTAAGAAATATAAGCCTAAGTTAAACAATAAAATTGTGATTGCGGCTGGGAAGATTCCCCGTACAACATTTCCTAAGAATTTACCTTTAACAATATCCGTATTAGGTTGTAAGGCTAAAGCTGTAGTAGCAATACCTAAAATAAACCATTCAATCAAGTAGAAATGTTTTGCTTCAAATGGCCAACCATATTTACTGCCTGTTGTAAAACCAACAATAATATACATGATAGCTAATAAAATAGCATAAAGGTTTTTAGTTAAATAAAGTGATGAACTCTTTTGAATATTATTGATTACTCTTCGTCCTTCATTAACAACTTTAGGCATAGAAGCAAAATTAGAATCCATTAAAACTAGATGTGATACATAACGGGTTGCATCACTACCAGAAGCCATGGCAATACTGCAATCAGCTTCTTTTAAAGCTAAGATATCATTAACGCCATCACCAGTCATGGCAACAGTCTTTTTATGTGCTTTTAATTCTTGAACGATTATTTTCTTTTGATTAGGAGTTACTCGTCCAAAAACAGTATAATCGAATATTATTGCTCTAACCTCATCATCACTCAAGCCATGCAAACTAATATATCTTTCAGCATTCTCAATTCCAACTCTTTGAGCAATTTCTGATACTGTTTCTGGGTTATCACCAGAAATAACTTTAACATCAACACCATTATTTTTAAAGAATTCAATAGTATTGCTAGCATCTTCACGAATATGATCTTGAATTACTATCAATGCAAGAGGTTTAACTGTCTTTGGTAATTCTCCATCTTTGATTTTATTTGTTGTGTGCCCTAAGACTAACACACGACATCCTTGCTTAGCAAAACGAGCGACTTTGGCTTCTACTAAACTATAACTATCTTTTAAAACAAATTCAGGAGCACCAATAATAAATGTACCTTCATTTTCAAATGTTACTGCACTATATTTTCTCTTTGAAGAAAAAGGAATAGTACTAATTGGTGTTAAAACTTTGTTTACATCGAAATAGCGAACTAAAGCTTCACTTGTTGGATTGCGATCTTCTAAAGCATTCATCATTGATCCAACAATTTCCCTAATGGTATATTCTGTATAATTTTTAACTTCAACACAATCACATACACGCATTGTTCCATCGGTAATTGTTCCTGTTTTATCTAAACATAAAACATCAACACGTGCTAACATTTCAATACAATATAATTCTTGAACCAATGTTTTATTCTTAGAAAGTCTTATTACTCCCGCAAATAAAGCCAAACTTGTCAACAAGAATAAACCTGCAGGTATCATTGCTAAAATGATATAAGCAGTTTGAGAAATTACAACCTTTGTATCGGCAGTGCCACTTTTAGAAAAAATAAGACCAGCACTCCACAAATACAATATTGTAATTGGAATAATGAGAATAGTGACAATTTTAATTATTCCTCTTAATGTTATTAATAATTCTGATCTTGGAGTTCCATATTTTTTAGCATCAACTGATAACTTTTCAATATAGTTATCATTACCAATTTTATCAACACGAGCAACACAAACACCGCTCACAATGAAACTTCCTGAGAATAATTGATCACCTTTGTTTTTAACAATTGCATCACTTTCACCAGTTAAAAGTGATTCATTAACTTCAACATTTCCTTCAACAACAATACTATCAGAGCATATTTGTTTTCCAGAAGTATATAAAATAATATCATCAAGAACTATTTCACTTACTGGTATTTCTAACTTAACACCATCGCGAATTACAGTAGCAGTTGGAGCAGCTAGTAGATTCATTTTTTCCACTGTTTTTTTAGCTCTTATTTCTTGGAAAATTCCAATTGCTAAGTTAGCTAAAATAAGTGGTAAAAATCCTAAATTGCCATAGCTTTGAAAAATAATCAAAATAATAGCAATAACAAAATATAACATATTGAAAAAAGTAAAAATATTTGAAAGAATTATCTTTAAAACTGATTTACCTTTTTCATTGGTAGCCACATTTACCAATCCATCAGCTTTTCTTTGCTCGATTATTTCACTGCTAAGACCAACATCAATTGGTGTATCATAATATCTCGTAATATTTTCATCATTCTCTTCAACAATCTCTACTACTTCTTCAACAGGTTCAGCCTCTTTTTGAGGATTAACAGTATCTATTGTTTCTTTATTTTTTAAAGCATATAAAAAAGCTTCATCATTAGCTTCTTTTGTTCTTTTGTTTTCAACATTCGAATTAATATTATTTTGACCTTGAGAAGCTCTATTTTTAGAAACAACAGTTTGCTTTTTTAGCGACGAATTTTTAGAATTCGCACTCTTATTATTGTTTTTCGATTTATTAGTTGTTTTCTTTTCTTCCATTCTACCCACCAAATATATAATATTTCGCACATATATTTTATCATAATATATCGAAATAAACAAGGTAAAAAAGATTTTTATTGTAATAGATTGCTCAAAAAATAGTTTTTAGTGATGGTATATCCCAAATTATATAGTTCTTTTTTTCTTTCAAAGCCCTTTTTAAATTGTGATGATTTAAGATTTAATGAATCTAAATAAATAATATTTATATTGTTTATATTTAATTCTTTGTTTATTTTAAAGACTTTATTTCGTAAATTGATTAATCTTGTATCTTTATCAACATTTAATCTAAATCCAATTATTGGTCTAGATGAATCTAATACTTGTTCAATGGGAAAATTATTAACCACTCCCCCATCAACAAAGATATAATTTGATAAGCGATATTGATTAAACACCAAAGGCAAAGAGCAACTCATAGCTACTGCTTTTGATATTAAAAAATCATCACGAGAATAACCAAATTTAGGTAAATCATCAGGAATTACTACCATTTGTTTGGTTTTCATTTCGGTGACAATAATTTTTAATAAATAATCATTTCCATATTTTACATCAATAAACTTTGTTTTACCTTTTCTTTCAAAAAGTTCATATAATTTTTCTTCTAAGCTTTGAATAGAATATAAACCTACATTTTTAATTCCATCTTTAAGTTTATTGCGAGTGGCTATCAATTTAAAATCAACTTCTTCAATTATTTTTTCAATTTCATAAGAATTGTATCCAACACTTAATAAAGCTGCAAAAATTGCTCCGACACTTGTTCCACTAACCTTAAAAAATTGAACTCCCCTTTCTTCTAAAAATCTTATCGCTCCAACATAAGTTAATCCTTTAACTCCTCCGCCTTCAAAGCATGCATTTACAAACATTTTTTTCACCAATTTTATTATATGAATAAAATGACAAAACAAACATAAAAAAAGACCATTTAAATAGTCTTGTATAAAGTAACAAAAGCAGACGAAAATCGTCTGCTTAAATATAGAAGTTGTGCATATTAAAATTCATCTTCAAGATAAATGAACATTTACTTATACTTTCTTTTTAGGATTTTTAGTCGGTAACTCCTCATATATAGCATTAAACAAAC
Organism: uncultured Bacilli bacterium; assembly: GCA_947624315.1. Classification (GTDB taxonomy): domain Bacteria; phylum Bacillota_I; class Bacilli_A; order ML615J-28; family CAG-698; genus Tener-01. The sequence goes on from CANQJU010000024.1 coordinate 8,532, forward strand.
CTACTAAAAATTCCTTATTATCAACTTCATCTACCAACAACATTTCCTTTGCTCCCTTATATGGTAATTCATATAAAACTTTTGGCATATAACTAATTGCTGATTTCACCGGTTTAACAAGCAACCTATCATCATAAATACCGCCAATAATCTTGCCACGATAATAAATAATAAATTCACCCATCATAGCTCGATAAGTAACTTCTTCTATCTTAGATAGTTGCTCTAAAATAAACTCTAAGTATTCCTTGCTTGATGCCATGTTTCCACCTCAAATCTCGCTTTATCATGTTGACTATCATATAGGCAAAATACTTGTTAATCTTATTCTCCAAATATAGATTTTTTTATATTTTTTCTTGTTTCTTTGCCAAGCAAATATTCAATAATTGCTAAAGCAAAATCAACAGAATATGCCATAGAGCGAGCTGTAATAAAAGCTCCATCAACTACAACACCACTATCTTTTTTCTTTCCACCAATTATCATCTTTTCAAATCCTGGAAAGCATGTATAGTTTTTATCTTTTAAGTATCCCAATTCCCCAACTAAATAAGGAGCAGCGCAGATTGTGGCAACAAGCTTTTGGCTTTTAACAAAGTGATGAATGATTTCTTTAACATTATCCATAACCTTTAGCTCAGCCATAACAGCTCGTCCACCAGGGATAACTAAAAAGTCATAATTTCTAACATCAATATTTTCAATTAGTTTATCACAAACAATTTTAACATTGCTTTGAGTAGTAATTTCTAATGTTTCCTTTAGAGAAACCAAATCAACTTCAAGTTGCGCTCTACGCAAAATATCTAAAGTTGTTAATCCCTCACTATCTTCAAAGTAATTAGTAATTAATAATAGTCCTTTCATTTTTCTCTCCTTATGGCGTGTAGATATTGTCCATATAATAACTTAACAATATGAATGAAGATATCAACACGTTCTACTTGATTTTCCGTAAATATTCCGATTGCTCCTTGATTAAGGTGAATATCTTTATCATGATAAGTTTCACTCATAATTTCTGCTAGTTCTTTATCTTCATTAAATATTCCCTCTTTAACAAAATCAGGCAATTCGATTCTTGTTCCCCCTGCATAATATACATTATCATCCTCATCAATTAAAACACCCCAATTAATTAAAAACAATTTATCATTATGAAAAGTTACCCCAGCTTCTAGCCCAATTCTAATGCCATCTTTTGGAAGATTTTTAGCTCGGTTATATGCTCCGAGCATAGTTTCTTCATCGCTTTTAGGTTGATTAGATACTTGACTATCACTTTTTAAAGGTATAACATCATAATCTTTTAGAACAATTTTACAAGCCTCAACCTTAGCTTTATTAGTTGTTCCGATATATGCTTTAGTCACCATTTAAAATTTTCTCCAAACGATTTTTATCGAATGTTTCAACAATCGCTAAAACCATTTTTTTAACTTCTTCTAAATCATCAACATGAATAATAGTAGCTGTTGAATGAATATATCTACCAGGCATACCAACAGTAGTAGCTAATGTACCGCCTCCAGCATATTGAGCGATAGCAGCATCAGTTCCACCATTAGATTTAAAATATTGGTATTTGATTCCTCTTTCATTAGCAATCTCTTCAAAATATTTTGTAATCTCCGGATTC
>CANQJU010000025.1 GCA_947624315.1 uncultured Bacilli bacterium
ACCATTTACTTCAGAAATAATATATTCAGGTTGTTGTTTCATAAATAGTGAAAGAATAACAACCATAATTATAGGTCCAACAGAACATAATGATACCATACCAAAACTATCATTGTTGGTATTCATACCCCCTCTTACTGCCGCAATACCTACGCAAAGAGACATAATAAAAGGTACAGTTATAGGTCCAGTAGTTACTCCTCCCGAATCAAAAGCCACCGGAAAGAAATGACCCTTGCCAATAATCAGCAATATTATACTAAACAAAAAAACCACACCATATGAAATAATTAACATTATATTTAAATTCTTTTGGAAAATAATTCTTATAACAGCAATCGTTAAAAAGGCTCCAACACCAACACCCACTAAAACAATTAATAGCATTGAATTTATTGGCAACTGATTTGCCAAAACCGATAAATCTGGTTCAGCAATAGTTATTAATACCCCTAAGGCAAAAACAATAAATAAAATCAATGGCAACTTTTTCAGTCTGGTAACTGATGATCCCGTATATTCTCCCATTGGCATCATTGATATATCAGCACCCAAAGTAAAAAGTCCCATGCCTAAAATCAATAAAAAAGTTGATATAATAAATGAAATAAATTGTTTACCACTAACTCTAGCTATTCCTGTAGCTTGTAAAAAAATAACAATACAAGCAATAGGAAAAACTGATAAAAATGATTCTTTTATTTTGTTAAATAATTGTTTATTCATTTTATCTCACCATTTTCCTATAATATTATACCATATTATGGCTTTTTAAAAAAGATTTAATTTATAGCCATAAGAGCTTAGTCACATTTTATTTCAATATTTTTTAATTATTTTTATTTTCTTATGGTATAATAATATTTGAGGTGAAAAAATGACAGATTTAAACATTTTGAAAAAACAATATCAAGGGTTTGTTGAAAAAATAAAAGCATATAATTTTGTATTTTATATTATTGAATGGGACTCTCAAACTGAAGCTCCCGATGACTGTTTTGAAGAAAGAGCCAAACAAATGAAAGTTCTTGCCGAAGAGCAATATAAAATAATGGCATCTAAAGAATTGATTGCCATTGTCGATGAATTATATTCTCGTCAGAATGAATTAGATGATATCTTAAAACACGAAATAATTGAATTTAAGAAAGCTAATGATCGTGTAATTAAAATTCCTATGGAAGAATATAGTGAATTAAATAGTCTTCTAGCAGTCACAGAAAATATTTGGGCTAAAGCTAAAGACAATAATGATTTTGCTTCTTTTGCTCCATACTTAAAAAGAATAGTTGAACTTTTAAAGAAACAAGTAAAATATTTAGAGACTGATGAATTAAAAGGATATGATGTTTTACTCGATCAATATGAACCAGGAATGACTATCAAAAAGTATGATGAATTTTTTGATTTGTTGAAGACAGAACTTATCCCTTTTGTTAAAAAGGTGACAAGTACAAAGTTAGAATTTGATGATAGTTTTTCTAAGTTGATTTATCCTAAAAACTTACAAAAGGAATTTACTAATTACCTTGAGAATGTTATGAACTTTGATCATAATAAAGGATTGTCAAAGGAAAGTGCACATCCATTCACATCTGGATTCGGTACTCATGATGTTCGTTATACAAATCATTTCTATGAAGATAATTTTATTTCATCAATTTTTTCAGCAATCCATGAATTAGGTCATGCCACTTATGAAAGTCAAGTTGATCCTCTTTTAGAAGATACTTTGTCAGGGGGAGGAGCATCTATGGCTATGCATGAATCCCAATCAAGATTCTATGAAAATATTATTGGACGAAGTTATGAGTTTTGGAAGCCAAATTTCCCTGTTCTTAAAAAGATATTTAAGAAACAACTTAAAAATGTTTCTTTAGATGATTTCATCAAATTAATCAATCGTTCAGAAAACTCTTTAATAAGAACTGAAGCTGATGAATTAACTTATCCAATACATATAATGATTAGATATGAAATTGAAAAAGATTTATTTAATGATAAAATTCAAGTTGAAGATTTACCAAAAATTTGGAACAAAATGATAAAAGATAATTTAGGTATTGATTGCCCAAATGATACAATGGGAGTTTTACAAGATGTACATTGGGCTGGTGGAAGCTTTGGATATTTCCCAACATATGCTTTAGGTAGTGCATATGCCAGTCAAATATATTATTCCTTAATTAAAGATGTAAATGTTCAAAAAGCATTAAAAAATAAATCAACAAAAGAAATAAATGAATGGCTTAAAGAACATATTCATAAGTATGGTAGCAGTAAATATCCTCAAGAAATATTAAAACTTGCTACTAATGAAGAATTTAATCCTCATTATTACATCAAATACTTAAAAGAAAAATATAGCAAAATATATAACTTATAAAAAAATCTCTATTTAGAGATTTTTTCTTTACGATATATTAATTGATTGTACTTATTCAAAACAATAATTCTAACGAACCATTTACAAAAACCTATTTCTTTTAAATAAATTAAAGCATTTTTATATTCATTAGAATTAATGCAATTAATAGTAAAAACTAAACATTTATCTTTTTTTGTATATTCTAAATTAGTATCTACTCTTTCTATATTAATAAGTCCTTTAAAAATAACAAATACTTTTAATGATTGATATCTATTAATACCAAAATTCAACAAAGAAATTTTAAAAAGACATTTACCATTATAAGCATATTCACTATCATTAATGATTCCTTCTTGAATCACTAAATCATTATAATTCATTAAATCACCTAATTAATTATATGCAAGATAAAATAAAAAAGTATTCAAACGAATACTTTATAATTCATAGTCAATAGCAATTGAAGCTTCAGCCACTTGATGCATATACTTTTTAACAACATCACAATGATATGGATCATTTTGATATTCATCCAAAGCTTTACGACTTTCTAATACAACTTCTAGAATGACATCATATGATCTAGGTGATTTTAAAAAGTCAACACCAACTTGTATATCTTTCAAAAGACTTACATTGCCTTTCATTGATAATAATACTTCTTTAGCTTTTTCTTTTGCTTCTTGAGAATTATCTTTTAATTTAAAACAAACGATATGTTTAATCATTTTTATTTCTCCTTTTCTTTAAGTCATTATATCAAAAACAAAAATCAAAGTCAATATGACAAAACTTATTTTGCTTTATAGGTTTTAATTGTTACTCTCTATATTATTATTTCATAATATGATTTTAGGAGGTGTTAACATAAAAAAACTTGTTCAAGGTAAAGCAACCGTTAATTATCAATATGGTAAGAAAAATGGTGAAGTGCTATCCAATGAAACTGAAATTAATATTCTTGATACATATGATATTGAAGCTAAATTGATAGTTCCATTTCCATCTTTTTCTGGTGATGAAGCAATTCCTTATTTGTTAATTATTCAAAATGTTGGTTCTTCTTCTATAAATAATTTAACAATTACTGATAATTTAGGGAACAATAATTTAGTTTTTTTAGATGATGATTTGTATATTTACTTAAATGGTCAAAAAATAAATCCACTAATTACCAAAAACAATAATTTAAAAATGGTAATAAATAATATAATCTTGCCTAAAGAAACTATATATATTTTATACTTTTTAAAAGCTAAAGTTAATAAAGAGTTATCTAATATCATTACCATCTCAACAAGCCAATTATCAAAAACTATTAATAATACTCTTTATCCTCTTCTTGCACCTAATATTATCATAAACAAAAATATTATTCCCTCTAAAATAGTAAAAGATGAAGTAATTACCATAAACTATGAAATCAAAAACATTGGTGAGACTTTAGCTAATAATATTACTATTACTGATCAATTGCCTCAAGACTTTAATATTATCAAAATTGAAGTTTTAGGTCTTGATTATAAAGAGATCAAAAATAATGAATACACTGTAACAAATAATATCATAACTATTCCCAATAATTTACTTAATATTAATATAGAAAAAGAACAATCAATTATATTAAAAATAATTGGTCAAATAAAATCAAAGGCTAGTTAACGCTAGCCTTTTCCTTTATATCTATTAATGTATAACCATCTTTTTCGAATGTTGAAAAAGACAATCGATAGTTATTAATTATAATACTTTCATAGTAAGCTTTTTTTTGTTTTTTTAAGCTTACTGTATCATTAATAATAATGACATCTTTTAGAGATGTTCTTAAGCCTATACCTAATAATTTCAAATAGCTTTCTTTTACAGTCCAATATTTAATAAAACTTTTGTTATTATTTATTTTTTCTAAAAAATATTTTTGTGATAATTGCTTAAGTTTTTCGATAGAGTAATCTCTTTCTTTTTCCATATCAATGCCGATTTCTTGACTAGATATGGCAAAGGCAAAGTAATCATCACTATGAGTAAGACTAATATATAATGGATTATTTGCAATATAAGGTTTACCATAATTATCAAAAGAAATATCATAATCATTATTTATTTTTTTTATTTCTTGTAATAAAAAATAATAGGCATTAATTTTCTGCTTTTGAGATTTTTCAATAGTCACTTCTGATATTCTTTTTAAAACATTAGTTGAAGTAATTTTATCAATACCTATTTCTTGATATCTTCCATAATATATTTTAATCATCTTTGTCCTCAACGATTACATCAGCTACTTTTCCCTTGACTATTCTTATTAAATCATTGGGATTTATTTCTATTTGGCAACCTACTCTTCCGCCACTACAAAAGATATTTTCATATTGAGTAATAGTACTATCAAAAATAGTTGGGAAAAGTTTTTTCATGCCCACTGGTGAACATCCACCATGAATATATCCTGTTAAAGGCAATAATTCTTTTTGTTTGATCATTTCTAAAGATTTAACATTAATTACTTTAGCCGCCTTTTTTAAATCTAAGTTTTTACTAACAGGTATAACAAAAACATAATTTCTTTTGTCACTAGCAATGGTTACTAAAGTTTTGTAAACATGTTTAGGGTCTTCATTAAGAGCTTTAGCTACTTCTTCACCATTAGTAAGTTCTGAAGAATAGTAGTGATCTTTATATAAAATTTTTTGTTGTGAGAGTATGCGCATAGCATTTGTTTTAGTTTCCATGTTTATATTATACTACTTTTTATATAAAAGAAAAAGAAAAAAGCACACAAAGTGCTTTAATCTATAATGTTAAATCTTTTGGTAAAAGTGATAGGATTTCACTATATTTTTTAGCTGTACCATTATAGGTGTTAAATACCTTATCAGATATTTTATCACTGGCATAATATGAACTCTCAACAGTAACTTTTTTGTTTTCATCTCCATATTTACCAACAATAGCATCAGCATACTCATTTGTTTCTAAACTACCAAAGGAAACTTTTCCTAGTACATAGCAATTTTTAAGCTTAGCATTAGAAAATACGGCTCCAACAATTCCTCCTGTTATGCTGCCTTCAGGATCACCAGTTTCCCCATAAACAGCGCAGTTAGTAATTGTGGCTTCACCCCTAGTTACACAACCAATAATTCCACCACTTGTATAACCACTTACTTTAATATTACTTAAACATCCTTCAATAGTTAATTTAGTATTATCACTATAACCGATGATTCCACCATAGTTATTGGTATCACCATATTCCTTGTCACTTCCAAAAATAGTACTATTGGCATCACCTATAACACTAACCTTAGAAATTGAAGCTTCTTCGCCTCCTAAGTTACCAATAAGTCCACCAACTTTGTACTCACCTTTAATCATAACACTACCAGTAATTGTAACATTGCTGATAACTGTTTTTCCTTCACTACGACCTACTAAAGCTCCTGTTCCTTGAGTAGAACGAACAAAATTATTCATCATACCATTCATAATATTAACATTTTTGATTGTTAAGTTTTTGATTGTGGCATTTTTAACATATCCAAATAAACCACAATTGTAATATGATTCTTCTGACTTAATATGTTCACCAGTTTTACTATGAGTAGCTAACATACTAAGATTTTCAATTGTATGATTTTGTCCATCAAATGTTCCCTCAAAAACAATTTCATTAACTCCTGTTTTGCCTTTTCCGATTGTTGAAATAGGAGTCCAAGGTTTGTTATTCAAATCAATATCATTTTCTAATAATATTGTTTTACCTTTGAAACTATTTCCTTCATTAACTAATTTAGCTAAACCGGCCAATTGTTCAGGAGTAGTAAGCTTAAACGTTGATTCACTTGCTTTATACCATGTGCTATCAATATTATTATTCCAAGCAGGAACTTTAACTAAATATGTCCACTCTAAATCATGTTCTTTATATGTGACTTTTAAAGTATGATATCCAGGGGTAGTTAAATCAAATCCTGTAATAGTAATATCTTCATCGCTTAAAGCTTTAGTGACTGATTTCTTGCCCATTTTTACTGTCAACTTGATATTTTTTAAAATATCATCTAATTTATCAGTTGTATAATAAACTTGAGCAGGTTCATTCAAAAACTCTATAGATGTTACCTTTTCCTTGGCACATCCAAGACTAAGAGTTACAATAAAAAGTAACAATAAACATAATAAATTGGTTTTTTTCATTTTAATCTCCTTATTAAAAATATTTAACCAATATTATTATGCATATCTTTTATTACTTTTATTTATTTATTTTTAAAATTGTATTTTTAAAAATTTCCAAATTTATAGGTTTAGAAATATGTCCATTCATTCCTGCCTTTTTAGCTTTTTCAATATCCTCATTAAAAGCATTAGCTGTTAAAGCAATAATTGGTATGCTTTTAGCATCGGGATGATCACTATTTCTAATAATTTTACATGCTTCATATCCATTTATTCCCGGCATTAAAATGTCCATCAAAATATAATCATATGTATTAGCATTTGAACTGATAAACTTTTTAACGGCTTCTTCTCCGTTTTCCACAATCTCACATTCTGCTCCTTGCATAGTAATAAATTCATTAAGAATTTGCGCATTTATGTTATTGTCTTCAGCAACTAAAAACCTTAATCCTTTTAAAGATGTTCTATTTTCTTTATTGTTAGTTTTATCAAAGTCTAATATTTCTTTTAAACTTATATTAAAGAAAGGACGATTAATAATTCCCATAATTTGCTTGTTATTATTCTTTCTTTCCATTAAGTAATCAGTAAGTATAATTATTTGTCCGGTTAGATTATTTTCTGTTTTATATTTAATGACATCATTAACCATTTTTTCATCAACAAGTATTAAATCATATTCATCTTTAATATTATTAACTTCCGAAGCATAATGAATACTAACTTCTGTTGCTTTCATTAAACATTTGATATTATTATAATCTTCATTATCGCCTATTATTAATATTTTATTGATTCCTTTTTCTTTATAATATTTTTCAATATTTTTAACAAATTTTAATTTTAACTCTATTGTAAAAGTAGTTCCTACTCCTAATTTACTATCAATAGATATCTTTCCACCTAATAAATCAACTAAGTTTTTCGTAATGGTCATTCCTAAACCTGTTCCTTTAATTCCACTTATACAGTTTTTATCATCACGAGTATAAGGATCAAAAATAGTTTTTACAAACTCTTCATCCATACCAATACCATCATCACTTATTTGAAATACAATTTGTTCACTATCTTTAATAGTACCTAAAGAGGTAATAACAAAATCAATGTGCCCAAATGATTTTGTATATTTTATGCAATTAGATAAAACATTAATAAGAATTTGTGATATTCTTAATTTATCACTGATAAATGTTTCATTTAACATATTATTCATTTGAATATTAAAGTGTAGATTTTTATTTTTTAGGGAATATAGTACTACCGCAATTGACTCATCAATAAGATTTTTCATATTGAATTTTTCATTGATTAATGAAAATTGTCCACTTTCAATTTTTCCCATATCTAAAACATCATCTACTAGATTTAATAAATATTGACATGAAGAATTTAATATTTTGGAATATTCTTCTATCTTACTTGGATTATTTGCATCACGCATAAGTAGAGTTGAAAAACCAACAATAGCATTCATAGGAGTGCGTATATCATGACTCATATCACTTAAAAATCGAGATTTTTGTTGATTTGCCATTTCCGCAACCAATATAGCTTTTTGCAATAATTGATCTTTTTCTTCTTCTAAAGTTTCATCAATAAGAGAAATAACAATTTCTTCTTCACCTAAATCATATATTTTTATTTTTAAGAATTTATTTTGTTTAGTTTTTATAATAGTATAAGAAAATCTAGCAATTTCAATTTTCTCAAATTCCTTTTCATTTAAGGCTTTAACTAACTCTTTATTATTTTTACCATTTAAATATCTATATAAAATGTTTTGAGAAGTTAAACCAATTAGTTTTTTAGGATTTTCACTTAATATATTAAAAGTATTTTTACTAGCAAACTCACAACTATTATTATTAAAGAGCAAAAACATTACTGCTTTTTCTTGTGAGATTGCTTCAATTATCTTTTCATGATATTTTATTTTTTGCGTAATCTTTTTTAAATTACTCATCATGAAGACTAAATAAATAATTAAATAGATAGCTGTAGAAACAATAATAATTTGATTAAAAACAATAATTATTTCTTTTTGATAAAGGTAATCTTGTAATAAATAATTTGATAAAAAGCAAATTAATAAATCGCCAACAACTAAAATAATAAAAATAAACGAAAAATGCGATAAATAATATTTTTTCATACATACCTCCTACATAATAAAAAAATTGGACAAAAATGCCCAAAATTCCTTATTTTTTTAACAAGCTCCCTCTCTCATTTAACCCAATTATATTATACACCTATTAATTTCTTTTGTCTACTTTAATTTTGTAAAAAAATGGGTTTTATTGACAAGTTAAAACTAACCTTTTGACAAGTTTTTTATTTTTTATAAACAAATGTTATAATTGTTAACATTGACTACCTTTATAACTTATGATAAACTTATGTAAAAAAGGAGGTAAAAATATGTTATTGATTAAAAATGCTAATTTGATTTCTATGGAAGAAATTAATTATGAAATTTGCGATATTTTAGTTGATGATGGAAAGATTCAAAAAATAGGAAAACTTAATGAAAAGGATTATCCAAAAGCTAAAGTAATTGATGCTTTGGGAAGATTTGTAACTCCAGGATTAGTTGATCCACATTGCCATGTTGGGATGATGGAAGCTATTATTGGTTGGGCTGGTAGTGATGTTAATGAGATTACCAATCCCATCACTCCAGAACTAAGAGCTATAGATGGTATTAAACCTCATGATCCATGTTTTGAAGAAGCTTTAATGAGTGGTGTTACAACAGTTTGTACTGGACCTGGTAGTGCTAATATTATCGGTGGAACATTCTGTGCCTTAAAGCCTAAAGGAAAAACAGTTGATGAAATGATTTTAGTCAAAGAATTAGCTATGAAAATGGCTTTAGGTGAAAATCCTAAAAGATGTTATGGTGGTAGCAAAACTTCCCCTTCAACAAGAATGGCTTCTGCCGCTTTAATGAGAGAATGGTTAATCAAAGCCAAAAAATATTATGATAAGAAAAAAGCCTATGAAAAGGAAGTTGCAGAAGGGGTTAAAGATGCTAAAGAGCCAGAATTCAATATGAAACTCGAATCATTATCAAGAGTATTCGATGGTATGCTTGTTAAAATACATGCCCATCAAGCTGATGATATTGCTACAGCTGTTCGCATTATCAAAGAATTTAACCTTAATGCAACAATCGAACACTGTACTGAAGGATATTTAATTCCAGACACTTTAAAAGAAAACAATATTTGTGCTAATTTAGGACCAACTATGCATGATAAGAGCAAATATGAATTAAAGTGCAAATCATTTGATGCTGGAAAAGTATTATATGAAAAAGGTGTAACATTTGGTATAATGACTGATCATCCAGTTATTGAACAAAAGAACACTTTGATTCAAGTAGCTTTATATGTTAAAGCTGGCTTACCTGAACTTGAAGGGTTAAAAGCCGTAACTATTAATGCTGCCAAAACTTGTCAAATCGATAATCGTGTTGGAAGCATAAAAGAAGGAAAGGATGCTGACATTGTCATTTGGAGTGGCCATCCTTTAGACATTATGACTAATGCTGATGT
>CANQJU010000026.1 GCA_947624315.1 uncultured Bacilli bacterium
TTATATTAACCATGTCAATGACTATTAAAAGGTATAAAAAAAGACTGTTAACATTTTAATTTGTCAACAGTCTGAGGTTATTTGCTTTAAAATAACCTTCTTTTTTTGTGAAAAGCAAAAGAATATTTGACAAATATTTGAAAAGAATATATAATATAATAAATTAATAACTTATGAATAAGGAATAGTAAAAAGATTTATTTTTGTTTAGAGAATGAGTGGTTGGTGCAAACTCATCGAAATGCTTTTGAATCTACCTTAGAGGTGAAGTTAATAACTTCCGGTAAGGCCCGTTAAAACCTTTCAAGTGAGGCTATTTGCCTAACTAGGGTGGTACCGCGGAAATCATTCGTCCCTTTTATTTAATTATAAAAGGGCTTTTTAATTTTTAGGAGGTAAATATGATTGACATTAAATTGATTAGAACAAATCCTGATTTAGTCAGAGAAAACATTCGCAAAAAATTTCAGGATGAAAAGCTACCATTAGTTGATGAAGTAATTGCTTTAGATGAAGAAATTCGTGTTCTAAAAGCAGAAAGCGATGAATTGCGAAGCATGAGAAATAAAGCTTCTAATTTAATCGGACAATTAATGAGAGAAAAGAAAGTTGAAGAAGCTAATAAAATGAAGCAAGAGGTTGCTGATAATAATCAAAAGATTGCTTTAAATGATGAAAAAGAAGCAAAACTTGCTGAAAGAATTAAAACTATTATGATGACTATTCCTAATATTATTGATCCAACTGTTCCAATTGGAAAAGATGATAGTGAAAATGTTGAAATCAAAAGATTTCTTGAACCACGTGTACCAAAATATGAAGTACCTTATCACTTAGATATTATTGAAAAATTAGGTGGAATTGATTTAGATAGTGCAAGAAAAGTGGCCGGTAATGGTTTCTATTATTTAATGGGTGACATTGCTAGACTTCATTCAGCTGTTTTAACTTATGCACGTGATTTTATGATTAATAAAGGATTTACATATTGCATTCCTCCATATATGATTCGTAGCAATGTTGTAACAGGAGTTATGAGCTTTGCGGAAATGGATGCCATGATGTATAAAATCGAAGGTGAAGATTTATATTTGATTGGTACTAGTGAACATTCAATGATTGGTAAATTTATTGATAGTTTCTTAAATAAAGAAGACTTACCATATACTCTAACAAGTTATTCTCCTTGTTTCAGAAAAGAAAAAGGTGCTCATGGAATTGAAGAAAGAGGAATTTATCGTATCCATCAATTTGAAAAACAAGAAATGATAGTTGTTTGTGAACCAACTGATTCAAAAGAATGGTTTGAAAAAATGTACAACTATACAGTTGAGTTGTTTACAAGTATGGATATTCCTGTTCGTACTTTGGAATGCTGTAGTGGTGACTTAGCAGATTTAAAGGTTAAAAGTATTGATGTTGAAGCATGGAGCCCACGTCAAAAGAAATATTTTGAAGTTGGTAGTTGCTCAAATTTAGGCGATGCTCAAGCTAGAAGACTTGGCATTAGAATTAAAGGAGAAAATGGGAATTATTTTGCTCATACATTAAATAATACAGTTGTTGCTCCTCCTAGAATGTTAATCGCTATTTTAGAAAATCATATGAATGAAGATGGAAGCATTAATATTCCTAAAGTATTGCAACCTTATATGGGAATGAAAACTAAAATTGAAGTTAAGAACCAAAAATAAAAGCTAGACAAAACGTCTAGTTTTTTATATGCTTTTTTTTGATTATAGTTTGACATTAACTATGTTTATTGCTATAATAAAATAAAGGTGAAATCGGTATGATGCTTTCTATAATGACAAATATATATATAATTTTACTTATAATTTTTTTAATAGTATTTACCTTATTAGCTATTGCTTTAATAAGAACAATTGTTTTCAAAAACAGCAAAATAAAAGTATTAGAAAAGAATTCATTAAGTTCTGACAAAATAAATGAATATCAGAATAATATGCAATATTTATTTACTAATAATTTATTGAAAGCTATTAAAAATTTATTTCCAAATGTTTGTGAAAAAGGACAAATAGTTCAACTTAATGATGGATTTATTGTTTCATATATTAAAGGTAAAAACAATCAAAATATTTTGATTAATATTCCTATTAGTAAATTAGAACCTAATAAAATTAAAATGTCTAATCAAAATGTTCTTGGAGAAAACACATATAACTCTAAAAGCCAATTGTATTGTATTCTAGATGCATTAGAAAATATCATTTTAAGCGATAATAATTTAGGCGTTAATATTTATATTGATGTATATCCAAAAGATAAAACTAATGATGAAGCTATTAAATATTTAAAAAAACAAAAATTAGAGTTTGAATTAGTTTTAGGTGAAGGTGGAGAAATACTTGATACTATTTCTACTGGCTTTAGAAGCTTTTATGCTTTTTTAGGTGTGGGAATAAATGAGAAAATAGTTATTCGTTTTAAGACTAAAAAAATAAGTAAAGGATTTGAAAGATTAGAAGATTTTATTGAAGAATTGAATAATCAATCTCTTTTTGAAATGAAAATAGATAAGGAAGCTGTTCCAATTATTACTAATTTATCTAAGGATATGTTATATGGAAACAGATTTATCCTAAATAATATTTCTTGGTTACCTCGATTAGGAAAAAGGATTGTTGAAGAGGAATTGTTAGAATGCAATAAAGCATGGAAAACAAGATATGTAATTGGTGATATTTTTAATGATGATGAATATTATTATGTTGACATAAAATTTTATTTATCTTCAACTGATAGTGAAGAATCTATTATCAATTTATTTAAGAAAATGATTATTAAATATAGTTTGGAATATAGCATAATTTCTAAAGATGAAAAGAGTAGAGATATTAATGGCAATCATCATATATATAATATAGTAAAGAACACAGTTGAAAATGTCTTTCAAGAATTATACACAACTCCATATATTATTAATGAAGAAGTACATGATAGAAAATCTAAAGAAATTGGTAAATGCGTTATTCGTTTTGCTCCATTATATTATTCTCGCGATGCTCTTATTGGCCAAACGAAGGGTACTGAATGGGTTTCATTATCATCAATTGATAAGTGTATAAGTTTTTATGAAGAATTATTTATTAATTTTGGGAGGAAATAAATATGAACGATGAAGAAGTAAAACTTGTTCAAGGTGAAGAAAAAAATAAACCACAAACTTTAGATATAATATTATTGATTTATAATTTGATATTGTTTGTGGCTTCATTGTTCCCTTTTGCTATTTGGTTTTTAATTGGTGGAAGTGTTTTGACACTACTCACTTTAATAGCTAATATTATATTATGGAGAAAAAGAAAAACTAATTTATTATTTGCTTCCTTTTTGTGTAGCTGTGTTACTTTAGTTACTGATGTTACTTTTATCTTATATATATATTTAATGTAAAATATGATATAAAAAAAGGGCTTATATAGCCCTATTTTATTTCTTTAGTTATTTTATTAACTAAAGTTTTAAATTCATCATTAGAAATTTTATTTTCACCAAAAATAAACGATACTTTATCTCCTTCATAACGAGGAATTAAATGTATATGAAAATGGTTAATAGTTTGCCCAGCTAAAGGGCCATTATTATTAACGATGTTTAGGTCAGAAATACCTAAACCTTTTTTTAAGGCTTTAGCAATTTTTGAAACAACTTTTAATAGTGGAAGATTTTCATCTAAATCAAAGATGTTTTCATAATGCTTTTTAGGAACAACTAAAGTATGGCCTAAAGTTGCTTGAGAAAGATCTAAAAAGGCTAAGAAATTATCATCTTCATATATTTTATAACAAGGAATATTACCATTTACTATTTCACAAAAAACACACATATTTTTATATCTCCTTTGAAACAATTATATCAAAAGGAAATATAAAAATCAATACTATTCTTCTTTTTTGCGATAAGGATAATCATATTCAATTACTTCATCAAAAGTAATATAACTTAAATAAACCATTAAAAGTAAATATCTTGTTTCTGATTGCAAATCTTTTAAAATAATATGATCTTTTCCTGCGCCTTTAATAACACCTTTAAATATTTTTGAACCCCATTGACTATTTTCAAAATTCATATAAACAGTTGCAACTTTACCTAAGTTCATTCTTAAAATGTTTTCAATATATGATTGTTGATCAGTCAGGTCTGGATAATTTGAACCTTCAGGATAAACAAAACTTTGAGGGGGAAATGGTGAACCCCAAAAATATGGTTGTTGATAAAAATTCATTTTAATCTCCTTTAATAACAATTTTCACTTTCTACAGGAGCATAAAAGCAGTGCGATTTATATTTGCCACTATTCCATTGACCATACCACTGGGCTTTGCAACCACTGTCATTAGAATTATAAAACCATAAAGCTCTTGTTGCGGGATGAAATGTTTCACCTTCAATAACTCGTTTGGCTAGTTTTATTTCTGAGCTTCTTGCTGCTTGATAAAAATAACCATATAAAGTTGCTTCAAATCCTCCAGGACGCTGGTATACCATTTGGGTGATTGAAGTAATGTCTTTAAAATCAAGACATGAGGCTCTAACACGATTAACCCCTACATTGCCAACCATTAACATCCCTTGAGTTCCCTCACTTTCAGCTTCGGCCCTCATTAGACGGGCTAATAATTTTATTTCCGCACTATTATATTTCACAACTGCCATTTTATCACTCCCACTTAATAATATGAAAAAAGATAAAAAATATGCGAAAAAGGTAAATGAAATTATCGAACCTATAAAAAACATTTTTAAAAAATCATTAATTATGATATAATGATTAGAGTTAAAGGAGAAATATCATGTATAACAAAGTTTTAGAACAAATAAAGGAGGCTCAAACAATTATCATCCATCGGCATGTTCGCCCGGATGGTGACGCTTTAGGAAGCCAATTAGGTTTAAAAGAAGCAATTAAACTGACATTTCCTAAAAAAGAAGTTTATGCAGTTGGAGATGAAACTCCTCGCTATGCTTTTATGGGGGAAATGGATATTATCGATGATAATAAATACAACAATGCATTAGTTTTTGTTTTAGATTCATCAGAACAAGCTTTAATCAGTGATGAAAGATATAAATTAGGTAAACTAATTATTAAAATAGATCATCATGTTCCTAAGGAGAGTTTCGGTGATATTGAATTAGTCGACGACACTTGTGAAAGTTGTAGTGGATTAGTAGCTATTTTAATAGATGAAACCAAGATGAAATTAAATGAATATGGAGCAAAATGCTTGTTTACGGGGATTGTAACTGATAGCGGAAGATTTCGTTATGATTCAACAACTTCACAAACATTTATTACTGCTTCAAAATTATTAAAATATGGTTTTAATATTAGTGAAATATATAATAATTTATATTTAGATACTTTAGAAATGGTTAAGCTTCGCGCACAATTTACTTTGAAGTTTAAATTGACTGATAAAAATGTAGCATATATAAAAACAACTCAAGAAGAATTAAAGGAAATGGGGGTTGATTTATTCTCTATTTCACGAAATATGGTTAATACTATGAGCGGTATTAAAGGCATTGATATTTGGGTTAATTTTACGGAAGATGAAAATGGAAATGTTGTTTCAGAAATTCGTTCAAGCAAATACAATATAAATCCTATTGCGGTAAAATATGGTGGTGGTGGTCACAAAGCTGCAAGTGGGGCCACTTTAAAGAATTTTGAAGAAGCCGAAAAAATGCTTCAAGAATTAAATGATTTGATAAAAGAGGATTAACTATGGACAATTTAGAAATTCAAAAAGCGATATTAGAAAAAATTAAAGAAAATGATAGCATAATAATTGTCCGACACATTCGTCCTGATGGCGATTGTATGGGTACATCTTTAGGCCTTCGCGATATTTTAAGAGCTAGTTTTCCTAATAAAAAAATATATTCTGTTGGTAATGATAAAAGTGAATATTTGCGCTTTTTAGGAGAAGAAGATGGGCCACTTGATGAAGAAATTTATAAAAAGTCACTAATTATTGCTGTTGATACAGGAAGTATAGATCGTATTTCAGATGATAATTTTAAATTGGGAAAAGAAATTATTAAAATTGATCATCACTTACCAGTTGATCAATATGGATCAATAAATTATGTTCGCGATGATTTTCCTGCTGCCGCTTTAATAATTGTTGAAATGTATGATAATTTTAAGGATGAATTAGTTTTGCCAGAAAGCGCAGCTAATTTTCTATATACAGCAATTGTTACTGATACGGGAAGGTTTCGTTTCCGTGGAGTTGGGCAAAGAGTTTTTGAACTAACATCAATTTTATTTAAATATGATATTGATTTAGAGAAATTATATGCTAATCTTTATTTAAAAAACAAAGAATCATTGCGCCTTCAATCATATATTTTTTCACATTTTAAAGTTTCAGAGCATGGTGTTGCTTATATGCATATTACTAAAAATATGATGAAAAGATTTGGTTTGAGTTACGAAGATGCTTCAGCTATGGTTAGTTCGCTTGATTCAATTAAAGGATCATTAATGTGGATATTATTTATTGACCAAGATAAAAAGACAATTAGAGTTCGCTTAAGATCTAGGTTTGTTGAAATAGTAGAAATTGCTCAAGCTTTTAGAGGCGGAGGACATCCTACAGCAAGCGGTGCTACTGTTTATAATAAAAAGGAAATAAAAGAATTAGTTAAGATGGCTGATGAAAAATTAAAAGAATATAAAGAAAATAACGAGGGTTGGCTATGAAAATCCTCGTTACTAATGATGATGGGATATATTCAGAGGGAATTAAACTTCTAGTTGAAAAAGCCAAAAAGTATGGAGAAGTGGTAGTCGTTGCTCCTTTAAAACAACAAAGTGCTAAAAGCCATAGCATTGAAATTAAAAAAGCAATTAGGGTTGAAGAAGTTGATTGTTTTGCAAATGTTAAAGCTTATGCTGTTGATTCAACTCCTGCTGATTGTGTTCGCTTTGCTCTTTATGGATTAAAATTAGATATTGATATTGTTTTTTCAGGAATTAATAAAGGCTTAAATTTAGGCGATGATATATTATATTCGGGAACAATTGGAGCAGCCATGGAAGCTGCACTTGCAGGGAAGAAAGCTTTAGCCTTTTCAACATGGTATCAAAGCTTTGAAGGCGCCGAATATTTTGATATGGCCATGGATTATATAATTAATAATAAATTATTAGAAAAACATAATTTATATAATATTAATTTTCCATATCATGCCCAGGGTATTCGCATGACTAGACAAGGCAATACCCATTTTAATACATCTTTTGAACTAAAAGAAGATGGATATTATCAAAATGGCAAACCCGACTTTGAAAAAGAACTTGCATATCATGATTCCGATATTTGTGCGATTATGGAAAATGAAATATCTATTTCTCCATTAACAGTAGATCGTACAAAATATTTTTAATTAGAATATTTATTATAGCTTATCCATATATTTATATGGGTGAGAAAATGAAGTTTTTAAAATGGTTAATTAAATCTTTGATTATTGCTTTAATCTTAATATTTGTTGTTAACTTGATTGGAAGATTTATTAATATAAATATTCCTTTAAATCTATGGACGATTTTAGTTGTTACCGTTTTAAGGCTTCCTGGGATTATTATTTTGATTGTATTCTTTTTGCTATAAAATAAAAATAGTTCTTGATAAATACTAGAAAATAATATAAAATATATATAATTGTGGAGGAATAATTAAGATGAATGAAAAAAATGATTCCCTTATAGAAATTGCTTTTAAGGAAATGACTAAAAAAAGAAAGCCAAAACCTTTAAACAAAATAATTTCTGATGTTTTTGAAATCAAAGGAATAGAAAAAACTCAAGAAGCTATTAGCCAATTTGAAATGGATTTTATGCTAAGTGGTATTTTTATTTGCTGTGGTGAGGACAAAAACACAGGCGAAATGCTTTGGGATATTAAAACACGTCAAGAATCTAAATTACTTGATAAAGAAGGTAACTTCACAGATCCTTATGATGATGATGACGATGTAGTTAAGAACGAATTAACTGCTGATAACGAATTCGATGATGAGGAAAATGATGAAGAATTTGAAGATGATGACGATGATGATAACGACGATGAAACAGATGATATCGAAGAAGAGTTATATGGCGGTGCCTATGACGAAGATGATGATATAGATGAAGACAAATATGATGATGAAGATGAATAATTAAAGTGAGCTAAATGCTCACTTTTTTAAATTTTTTAAAAAAATGTATTGACAATTAGTAAACTTGATATATAATATAATTAGCACTCGGTATGTTAGAGTGCTAATTATGGAGGTGAAAGTTATGGAAATGCAAGATTATAGCCAAGATAAAGATATTCTTCAAAAGTTCGGTAGAGATATTGTTGAAGAAGTCAAGAAAGGAAAAATTGATCCTGTAATTGGCCGTGACGAAGAAATAAGAAGAATAATCCAGATATTGGCAAGAAAAACAAAAAACAATGTTGTTTTAATTGGTGAACCTGGTGTAGGTAAAACTGCAATTATTGAAGGATTAGCTAGAAGAATTGTTAAAGATGATGTACCTCTAACATTAAAAAATAAAACAATTTACGAACTAGATATGGGAGCTTTAGTTGCTGGTGCCAAATTTAGAGGTGAATTTGAGGAAAGACTTAAAGCTGTCTTAAATAAAATTAAGGAAAGCGAAGGAAAGATTATTTTATTTATCGATGAAATTCATTTGATTGTTGGAGCAGGAAAAGCTGATGGTGCTTTGGATGCCGGCAATATGTTAAAACCAATGTTAGCTCGTGGGGAAATTGATTGTATCGGTGCTACAACTTTAAATGAATATAGAATGTATATTGAAAAGGATAGAGCCCTTGAAAGACGTTTCCAACAAGTCCTTGTTAAAGAACCAACTGTAGAAGATACAATTAGTATTTTAAGGGGATTAAAGGAAAGATTTGAATCTCATCATGGTGTTAAAATTACTGATGGAGCAATTGTTAATGCTGCAGTTTTATCTAATCGTTATCTAACAGATAGATTTTTACCAGATAAAGCTATTGATTTAATTGATGAAGCTTGTTCTTCTATTAGAGTTGAAATTGATTCAATGCCATCAGAATTAGATGAAGTAACACGTAAAATTATGCAATTAGAAATTGAAAAAGTTGCTTTGTTGAAAGAAAAAGATGCAGCTAGTAAAGAAAGATTAAATAAACTAACTACAGAACTTGCTTCCTTAAAAGAAGAAGAAAAATCATTGCGCGAAAAGTGGCAAGAAGAAAAGAACTTAATTAATGAAGCCAAAGACATTAAGAAGCAATTAGAAACAGCTAAGTTTAATCTTGATCAAGCCTTTAATAGTGGAGATTATAAACGAGCAAGCGAACTAAAATATAAGGAAATTCCTGAATTAGAAGCAAAACTTGATAAAATTGAAAATTCTGAGAAAAAAGATAATTTATTATCGGAAGTTGTTACCGAAGATATGATTGCAAAGATTATCTCTAAATCTACTAATATTCCTATTAGTAGAATTATGAAAGGCGATCGTGAGAAGGTTTTGAATTTAAATGAAACATTAAAGAAAAGAGTAATTGGACAAGATGAAGCTATTGAACTTGTTAGTGATGCGATTATTCGTCAAAGAGCAGGTATCAAAGACCAAAACAGACCAATTGGATCATTCCTATTTTTAGGACCTACTGGTGTTGGTAAAACAGAAGTAGCCAGAAGTTTAGCCGAAGCTTTGTTTGATAGTGAGAATAATATCATTCGTATTGATATGAGTGAATACATGGAGAAGTTCTCAGTGAGTCGTTTAATTGGTGCACCTCCAGGATATGTAGGATATGAAGAAGGTGGACAATTAACAGAAAAAGTAAGAAGAAGCCCATATTCTATTGTTTTGTTTGATGAAATTGAAAAAGCTCATAGTGATGTTTTTAACATTTTATTACAAATATTAGATGATGGTCGTTTGACTGATTCACAAGGAAGAGTAGTAGACTTTAAGAATACAATTATTATTATGACATCTAATTTAGGTAGTGAGTATTTATTAAATGGGGAAAATGAAGAAGTTGATAAATTATTAAAAGCTTCCTTTAGACCA
>CANQJU010000027.1 GCA_947624315.1 uncultured Bacilli bacterium
ATAAAAAAGAGAATATTTGTCATCATAAAAAAGAAAATATTCATCATCTATTGATTGAACGATGTTGCTTTCAACATATTCCTTTTCAACAAGCCTATAGTTATTTTCATTGCCAATTATATTTTTAGATAAAATTGATAATAATAAAGTTAAAATCTTAAGCATGTTTTCTCCTCCTCATAATTAATAGTCCAACAATTACCCCAATTCCAAATAATAAAGGAATATAAAATAAATCATAACTTTCTTCAACTAAAGCAATATTAGCATCACTTTTGGTTTCTAAGTTTTTAGGATTTTCATTAATTAAAACATCTGTATTTAAATAATAATTATCAAATTGAGCTTCTTCTTTTTTCTCTGTAGTCAAATTAGAAACAGTAAAATAAAATGATACTCTTTCGCCATTTGAACTTTCCAACTCCAAAAGATATTTATCACAACTATTAATAGTATATCCACTTACAATTTCTTCTCCATTCAAATAGCCTTTAGCATTAAATATTAATTTTAAACCTATATCATAAACTCCAAAATTAACAATATTAACTTGTAAAGGTATACTTTCTTTTTGCGAATAATAAATTATGATGTTATCAAATTCACCTTGATGATAAATTGTTTTGTCACCAAATTGATTATTATTACTCTCTTCACTGCTTTGAGTTTCAATCATTTTACCATTTATGTAAATCATATTTTTATCTACTTTAACATGGAAACTAGTAAGAACTAAACTATTATCATTATCTAAATGAAAATATAAAATATTATCCTTTCTAAAAAAGCCCAATATATTATTAGCAATATCATTGAATTGTCTTTTATATAATAATTGATAGTCTTCTAAAACAACTAAATTAGCCTTTTTTCCACTAGTAAACAAAATATTAATTTGAGCTTCTTCTGTACTAATAAAAAAATCATCAATTTCATTTTCATAATTAAGATATTCAAAATCTTTAACCTTGTCTAATGATTTGCTATATTCAACAAATGATAAGGTATTTGTATCTTCCTTTTGAACAAGCAAAATATTTTTTTGATAATTAAATAATTTAGTGTTTTCAATTTCTTCATTAATACAAATATAGTTTGGTTGTCCAAGTTGATAATCGCATTGAATCAAAACATTAAAATATTGTTTATTTCCATTTTGAAAATCACCTTTACCATTAACTTCTGCTAATATATAAAAGTTTTCATCAAGATTAACACAATCATAAAATTTAGCACCATCACTATTTGATAACATTAAGAGATCTAAAATATGAAGATTATTTTTAAGGACATTAAAAACAATGATGGAAGATAAATTATCGCTATTATATCCCTCAAAATCACAAGCATACGTCAATCCCACAACATAATAAAATTTATCATAGCAATAAATATTATAAGCATATGATCCTCTTGTTCCTTCAAAAACATTTTTTTGGAGAAGATTGCCATTATTTCCTACCTCAGCAATCAATATTTTACTATCACAAATATTATCATATAAGTTTCCAACAGCTACAAATTTATCACCATCAATTAATAAATCAATAAATTTGCCTTCATTTAACTCTAAATATGTCTTTTCAAAAACCAATTGCATATTTTTATAATAGGCTATATAAGGAAATTCTTTTTCCATAATATTAAAGCTTCCATATACAACATATTCATCATTATGAATAAATTTAATGTTTTGAACATTTTTGCTTTCACTTGCAGATACTTCTTGATGATAATTCATATATTCATATCCATATAGCAATTGCTTTTCATCTAAAACTATTTTTTCTCCCCCAAACGAATAATCGCTAAAATTTGTTACTAAAGTTTTAGCTTTTACCGATAAACCCATTAAAATACAAAACCATATAAAAATGGCACATAAACTTTTTTTCATCCTCTCACCTCATAAATATATTAGTCAAACAAATTATTTTTTTGTTTTTTTTCAAAAAAAATGTCCCCTTCAAAAGGGGACTGGCATTTTTTAATTTTCTTCCTCGCGCCAAACGAAGAAATCGAAAATTAGTTATTTATAGACCTAATTTTTGAGGTCTTGCTACTCATTAATTTTCATAAACTGAAGTAACTTGTAGCAATATTATTATTACTCAATTAATTAAATTATATACATTATTTTTTAATAATTTCATAAACATCACGAGCAATCATTAATTCTTCTTCTGTTGGAATTAAGAAAGCTTTAATTGGTGAAGATGGTTTAGTTATTTCAGCAATCTCACCACGAACTTTATTGTTTACTTCTTCATCAAGTTCAACACCTAAAACAGCTACGCGTTTTAAAACTTCGCGACGAAGACGACTGCTGTTTTCACCAATTCCCGCTGTGAAAACAATAGCATCTGCTCCACCCATATGAACATAATAACTACCAATATAATCAGCAATACGCTTATATTGAATATCTAAAGCTAAGTTGCATAGTGGATTCTTATCTAAATTAGCTTCGATTTCACGAGAATCATTAGAGCAGCATGAAACTCCTAAATAACCAGATTCGCGATTTAAAATGCGAAGCAATTCTTTAATAGTATATTTTTCAGGATCAATTTGATTCATATATTCTAAAACAGCAGGATCAATATTACCACTTCTTGTTCCCATTGGTATACCTTCAAGTGGAGTTAATCCCATGGAAGTATCAACACATTTTCCGCCCTTAACAGCACTAATTGAAGCTCCATTTCCGATATGACATGTGATAATTTTTAAGTCTTCGATTGGGCGTTTCATTACTTCTGCACATTTATAAGCAACATACTTATGACTTGTTCCATGAGCACCATATTTTCTAACACCATATTTTTCATACCATTCATAAGGTAAGGCATACATATAAGTATCAGGAGCCATTGTTTGGTGGAAAGCTGTATCAAAAACAGCTACGTTAACAATATTTTTAGAAATGTTTTGGAATGCTCTAATACCATCTAAATGGGCAGGATTGTGAAGAGGAGCTAATAAACATAGTTCTTCAATTTTTGCTTCAACATCCTTAGTAATTACTTCAGATTTATCGAAATATTTACCACCTTGGACAATACGATGACCAACACCATCTATTTCATCATAAGATTTGATAATTTTCTTATCAATTAAATAATCCAATAAAATCTTAACAGCCTCAGTGTGAGTTCTAATAGGAACATTACACTCATCATTTCCAATCTTATACTTTGATGTGAAATTTTCTTCAGTATTCTTTTTAGAAATACTTTCAAAAAGACCTTTAACAATTACTTTTTCACTTGGCATTTCAATCAATTTAAACTTAAGTGATGAACTACCAGCATTTACTGCCATTATTTTCATATTTTCCTCCTTATAAATTATTGACAATCATTTGTAATTTATCTAATATATTCTCTAAACATCTTTTTTCAAAACTTGAAACATTTAATATTTCCATTTGATAGTTATTTAAAACAGCTTTCTTTCCAATAATAATGCTCTTTCCAACATGACCTTCTTGAACAATATTTATAGGTAAAACAACTAAAGCTAAAAATGTTGCTTTACTTTCTATATATTCTTTAAATACATTGACCTTTTCTTGAGAAAAGAAATCATTATCTATGACTAAAACAAAGTATCCATCATTAACTAAATTGTCTAATCTTTTTTCAATCAATAGGTATGGGAAGTAATTAATATCATGTTCACCCAAAATTGTTTTTTCTTTTCCATTGTAGATTGTTGAAGGAAGATCAGCAATAACTACATCAACTTGATCATAGACATCAACTAAAGCATCTTGATAGTATATTTTGATTTCATTGCTAGATAGGTTACATGCCATCTGCGATAATCTAACCAAATCCTCATCTTTTTCAATACCAATTAATTCAACATCTTCTTCTAAATTATTAGCTACAGCTTGTAAAAGATTAGATGTTCCTAATAAAGTATCCATTATTTTAATTTTCTTATTATTAAATTTCATTTTAAGAATTATGGAAACTAAATAACAAATGCTATCAGGTGTCATAATATTTAGTGACAAATTTTTATGTTTAAATCCCTTTACCATTAATAATTCTAAAGCTATACGAACATCTTCCTTTTGAAAAGTTAAATTATGAAGCTTTTTATAGAGTCTATTTAATGAGGCAATTGTCTTATCACTAAGTTGATTTCCATTAACGCCAAATACAATATCATTTCCCACTCGTATTAAAGCATTTAAGTAATCCATTTCTAATTCATCATATAAAAGCATACATGCTTTATCTATTGTATCATATAAAATATCAATTCTATTATTATTCATTTTTATTCCTATAATAATTCTATTATTTTTATATCAATATCATTTTTGTTAGAAAAAGTAATTTGAGCATATGAAGGACGACTATTTCCTTTAGGACGGCTTACAGAACCTGGACAAACGATTTTCACACCATCTTTTTCAACAATCTCAGGGATATGAGTGTGGCCATGAATAGCCACTTGGGCATTTACATCCCTGGCCATAGAAGATAATTTACTATTAGTGAAAAATAGTCCATTTCCATGAGTTGTAAAAAAAGTGACACCACCAACTTCATCAACGCGAAAGTTATTGGTTAAATATACATCGCAATTACCTTTTACACTTTTAAAAGGAACTAAATCTTCTTCTTTTAATTCGCTATCGCCTGCATCAATAAATAAGTCAGCATCCTTATTCATTTCATAAACTTTCTTTAAAGCCAGCAAATCGCCATGAGTATCACTTGTTACAATTACTTTCATAATTTTACCTCTAACATTATATAATATTACCATAAAATGCCTAAAATAGCAAGAATAAAAGGTAAGAGAAAAGAGAATAATTCATAAAGCAATTATTCTCTTACTTTTTTTCTATAATTTCTATATTGCTTATCTTTGGAGATTGTTTTTTGACAAATAAATCTTTCAAAGAGGAAAAAGCATCAGGTATCTCATCAATAACTTTTTCTAATATGTGAGTCTGATCTTCTAAATGTAATAATTTAACTTCATCACCAACAACTACTAAAAAAGCTACAGGGGTAATATTGACACATCCACCAGTGGCTCCTCCGAAGGGATATTTAGTATTTTCTCTTGTTGAAGAGGGAAATTGATCCGTTCCACCTGTTGCAAAACTACATTTTAATTTAGAAATTGGTATAATCATAACATTATTAATGCTAACTGTTTCTCCAACGATTGTATTGGCATCAACCATTGATTTAATATTTTCCATAGAAATGTTTAATAAATCATTTATTGGATGTTCAAACATTTTTTTCACTTCCCTTCTTGTGATATTTTATTATTTTTGGAATATCTTTTATGTTTTTAAAAGTAGCAATCAATAAATAAATTGGACGGAAATTCATATGTAAAGCAAATGTGGCTAAAGCTTTATCATTATTTGATTGGATAGCATAATACTCATCTTTTACTCTTTTAAAACTGCTAAGCAAAAAGCTGCGCAAATATGATATTGAATTCCATCCCAAAACCATAGCATACATTTCTAGTTCATCACTAGATAAATTAATTTTATATATCCATGTAATTTTCGATATGGTTATCATTTGACATGTATCTTTAATAATATTATGACTTTTAACAAGCATTCCTAAATTATATAGTAAATTATTAATAGATGATGTTGAATTGGAATAATCACTAAAAAGTCTTTTAATGAGTTCATCAAAATCAAGTCGTTTATTAAACAATTTGATAAAATAAATATCAACATTTGTTTTATCTTTATCTTTAGTTATATTAATTTTTATTGGCATTAAAAGAATACATATTATTAATATTAATACAAAAAATAAATATATCATAATATTATTATTGTCTTTTAAAAATAAATCATACAACATTTTTTTGCTTTTTTATTTATTATTTGCTATAATAAATTAGAGGAAAAAATAATGAATAAATTTATTATTAAACTTATTAAAATGTATCAAAATGCTACAGCTGATGGCCCCAAGCATTGCAAATATGAACCTACATGTTCAAATTATGCTATTGGGGTATATGAAAAATTCAACTTTTTCAAAGCCACTTTTTTAACAATTTATCGTATATTAAGATGCAATCCATTTTCTAAAGGTGGATATGATCCCGTTCCATTATCACGCAAAGAAAAAAGAGAATTAAAAAATTCTCTTAAAAAAAGTTCTGATTCTATTCCAAATATTAACGAAAAAGGCTAATATTTTATCGAGTAGAGTCTTTTTTGTTGTTCCATTATTAGTTTTATCTAAAACTTTAATTGTTAAAGACAAATACTCATTATCAACATTTACAATCATGTGATAATCTCCAGGATTAGTTTTGTTATCACTATACTCATCATAAACAATTTGGCATTTGCTATTTTCATCAATGGCTTTAGCTTCGATTAAATAATCAATAATACCTCTTGCACTCATAGTATTTTGACGCAAATCAATATTAATAACTAAATTATCAACGAAGAATGTCGGTTTATCCGTATCTTTAACCGTAATTACAATATCTTGAAGAGCTTCATTATTAGCTTTATCTCTAACTCCCACTTGAACTTTCCATACACCTACTCTTTTTGGAGCGAATGTATAATCATCATATTTTACATAGATTTTTTTCGTAACATCACCATCAATATCATCACTAGCAGTAATGTTTTGTAAAATCACAGATAAAGGAATAGCTTCATTTTTAGATGTTTCATAAGTAAATGTACCTTGGAATGTTGGTTTTTCGGTATCAACAATTGTTGCCACAACAGTAATATTCATTGTGAATTCAAGACGATTGCTAGAACTATCTTCAACAAAGCATTTAACAGCATATTGACCAGCTTTGTTTTTGTTGTTTGAATAAGTATCACTTGATGTTTGGATACTATCTGTCAAACTGCCATCACTATTATCCCATACATCAGCCAGTTCGTAAAAATGATTCAAATCATAGTTATCTTGATCACTGACACTAAAGGTAGTCTCTCCCCTAACTACTGGTTTAGTATTATCAAGAACTTGAACATTAATTGTAAATAAGGAAAAATTATTGGCTTTATCTGTTGCTTTTAAAACAACTTTCCATAAACCTTTCTTACGACAATTCTCTGTATATGTATCTTGGAATTTAACAATTTCACTAGTAATATCTCCATCAGCATCATCAATAGCTCTAACCCCTTTAATTAATTCTTCATAAGAAATAGGATCTTCACTTTCAGTAATATAATATCCTTCTTGATTTTCCTCAACTTGTTTTAAGTCGACATTTGCCCCATTATAATTTGTTTGATGTCGACTGAAATTTGCTGAATTACCATAATTAGTATTAGTCATAAGCAAATTATCTTCAATATTACAAATGTTTGTTGAAGAACCATAATCAAGTTCATAACTTATTTCAAAAGTTAAATACTTTCCTTGTGCACTTGTAGAAAAGATTTTATTATTAGATTCTCCAGCTTCTGTATAATGCAATGTTGAAAGATATTGATTATCTTTATCATATTCTTTTATTATTACATCATTCATTTGTGATCCTTGATAATCAATACAAAAAATATAATATGTTGATGAAGGTTTTATTCTTATTCTATTGATAGAATAATATTTTCCTTTATTGATTTGATCACCAAAAATAAATTTAAAGTTTTCACTTTCAAAATAATTACCTTCAATAGGTAAAAATTCACTATTAGCAAAGGAACTTGCTTTAGTCCTTACCCCACATAATCCTAAAAAAAACATAAACAGTAAAATAAAAATTTTTTTCTTCATATAATCCCCCTATACCCCATAAATATTTTTTACACAATAAATTATAGCATATTTTTTTAATTATAAAAGGAAAAAATTTATATTTCAAACACCCTTATTTTCTAGTTGTTTTAAGATGCTTTTAATGATATTTTGATAAATATTTTCTTCTCTTTCCATCTCTTTAACAAGTTTGAATTGATTTTTAGCTCTTATTAAATTATGATTAGGATAGTCTGTTTTAAAATAAACATCATTTTCTAAATAATCAGTTAAAAATCTAATTCCACATTCTAAAGTTATAATCTTTGCGCTTTCAAAAAGTAACTCTTTTTCTATGTCTGTTAAAATAGGATATGTTTTTTCTAGGAATCCTTTGCTTAAAGAATAAAATATTTTTTTATTTATTTTTACTTTTCGTAAATCTTTCTCATCTTCTTTGGCTTTGTTTATGGCCACTCTAATAGCATCTCCATAATCAAACAATAAACTTCCCGGCATAACTGTATCTAAATCAATTAAACAAATTGCTTGGCATGTATTGCTATTGATCATTATATTGTTTAGTTTAGTATCGTTGTGAGTTACTCTTATGGGAACGCTATTTAATTTATTCATATATTCTTTTATTAATAATTTATGTTCACTGACAAATCTAATTTCTAAAAAGCAATTATTTACTTTAGCATTATTATTAATTAAAGAAAACAATTTTTCATATCTTTTTAAGGTATTATGAAAATTAGGTATGGTAATCTTTAATTTTTTTATTGGAAAATCCGTTAATAAAAAAGAGAAATCTCCAATGGCTTTACCGATTTCATAAAATATTTTATCATCAGTGGATATTTCTAAAGTTTCTCCACCTTCAATATATTTATAACATCGCCAATAACAATTCTCAACTTTTTTTAGTTTTTTACCATGATTATCTTTAACAATTTCTAATGTTTTTCCTCCACGCATTTTTATATATTTAGTAACCAAATCAATATTTTGCATAACATATTTAGTCTTTTTAAATACATTTGTATTGATTTGTTGGAGAATATATTTTCCTATAGTTGTTTCTACCAAATATGTTTTATTAATATGACCATTCCCAAAGGGGTGATAGTTAACAATATATTTATAAAATGGATATCCTTTTAGCACCCTTTTAATATTAACCCCTCCATTATTATCATATATAGTATATGAATATCCATTATTTTTGACTACAAAAAAAGAGCTGATTTGTTATAAATCAACTCTTTTATTATTCTTTAATTATTATTCAGCAGCTGTAGCTGCAGGAATTGTTTTGTTACAACGACCACATTTACCACTTGTATTATCATGAGATAAATGAGTACCATCTATTGTAATATTAACATCTGTGCATCCTGGTTTGTTAGCTGTTGTACCATTATTAATTTCAAATGTATATTCACCTTCAACATCTTCCAATGCTAATTTCACATGTTTACACCAATCTTTAGCATCAACTTTATTTTCGAAACTATAAGAAATTTTTCCTGTAATTTCACAACCAGAAATTGATACTGAAACATCTCTACAATCTGTGAAATAACATACATCGAGTGCATATGGTTTTGCTTCTGTTGCTTCCCATCCAGTTGCGTCAAGATCTTTAGCACCATTAACACTCATTGTAGATGCAATTATAGATCCACCTGAAATAGTTACATTACCTTGGTTAACAGAAAGAACATGTGATAATCCTTTTTCATTACTAGGTCTTAAGTTAGTACCATCTAGATTAACACCTTCAAGTGTTAAATTAGCATAATTTTGAATTAAGAAATTTAAACCATTACTAGCAACAGTACCTAATACATCAATTTTACCATTTTTAATAGTAATATTGATGTTTTCTTTATCTTTTAAGTTTTCTTTATTTAATTCTTTTCCTAAATGGAATACTTGATTATTAAGTTTTTCATCAGTACTTGTACCAGGTTTTTTACCAGTATATGTCTTTCCGCC
This sequence comes from uncultured Bacilli bacterium, assembly GCA_947624315.1. GTDB lineage: Bacteria > Bacillota_I > Bacilli_A > ML615J-28 > CAG-698 > Tener-01. Next base: position 9,741 of record CANQJU010000027.1, read on the forward strand.
TAAATCAAGTGTTAAAGATTTTTCAATTTTTACACCTGTTTGTTGTGTATCTTTACATAATGTAATTGTAGCTCCATCATTAGCAGCATCAACAGCATCTTGCATATTATTAAAGCACATTGAAATTGTTGAGTTACCTTCGAAATCTAATCTAATGTCATATTCAACTTCACCAACTTTATTAGTTCCATAAGTTGAAATAGCAGGAGTACCTTTTTTATTAAACTTATAATCATTTAATGTAATATAAGGTTTATC
>CANQJU010000028.1 GCA_947624315.1 uncultured Bacilli bacterium
AATAAAACAATTTTCGTAATTTTACTCATTTTCTATTATCTCCTTCTTTTTTAAAGCATAATCTAATAATCTTTTTAACTACTTCACCAATTATAAATATTATCCAAGTAATATACCAAGCCATTGTTAAAAAACTAACAAGAAAATATGTAATCAGTGTAATCACACCAACAACAGTTATTGTTGTTTTTAATGTGTTATGAGATTTTGATGGTTTACATATTTTGGCTTGCGATATTACTAATAAAATAGTAGCAACACCAATTAGTAAAAACATTAATCCTGTTCCTATTGTATCTTCATATGGAGTATCATCTAAAATAATTTCGGGAATGACTGATAAAATGTATAAAATAATTGATAAAATAAATAAAAAATTAAATCGAGATTTTGTTGGTTCTTCAACTTCTTCCTCATTATTAATAACAGCATTCTCTTCTATTTCTTCTTTATCAATATTGTTTGAAGATACATTTTCCTCTTTAACAGTTTCATTCTTATCAAATAGTTCTTCAATATTACCAATATTAGAAATAGCGATTAAATAAGCATCTTCTTTTGATTTACCATTAATAATCAAATCATTATATTTATCAAGAGTATTTTGATAAATTTCTTCTTTCATTTCTTCCATCTCCTGGTTTTTAGGAGCGTCTTTAAATAAATAATTAATATAATTTAAATTTTTATTCTTCATATATATCCTCCGAACTCAATAATTTATCAATAATTTGTCGAGCATATAACCAATCTTTTTTCATTTTGTAATATTCTTCTTTACCTTTATCGGTGATAGCATAATATTTACGTCTTGCACCGGTAGTTTCATCACCCCAATATGATCTAATCAAAGCTAGTTCTTCTAAGCGTTTAAACGCTGAATATAAAGTTGCTTCTTTCAGTTCAAATTCTTGGTCAGTTGATCTTAAAATAGCTTTGTTTATTTCATACCCATAACTATCCTTTAACAAAAGTCTTGCTAAAATGATGGCATCGGTATGTCCTCTTATAATATCTGATGCTATTGACATTTCCTCACCTCACTAACATTATATATCATAATACCTCGCCTGTCAAGGTATTTTGTTAAATATAGTTATTTTCTATTCATTAAATATATTTTAAAAAATATATTTATATTAGAGGTGATTAAATGTTTGTTGTTTTAGACCCTGGACATGGGGGAGCTGATCCTGGAGGTGGGTCAAATAAATATTGGAAAGAAAAAAATTTAGCTCTTAAGATTTCTAAGTATCAAGCTAATAGATTAAAAAGTTTAGGAATTCCTAATGCTTTAACAAGGAATAATGATATTTACTTATCCCCTAAGGATAGAGTGAATATTATTAATAACTATGCTAAGGGGCGTGATGCCATTTTAATATCTAATCATATTAATAATGGTGGAGGAAAAGGAGCAGAAGTTATATACTCAATTCGTAATAGTCCTCTATTAGGAAATTATATTGCTGATGAGATTAAAAAGAGTGGACAAAACATTCGAAAAGTCTATACAAGAAAAAATAGTACGGGAAGTGATTATTATTTTGTTTTAAGGGATACACCATATACAAATAGTAATATTGTTGAATATGGATTTGCTGATAATGAAGTTGATCAAAATATATTGCTATACAATTGGCCTATTTTAGCTGAAGGAGTTGTTAGAGCAATTGCAACTTATTATAATGTTCCATACTTTCCTCCTAATTTTACTGTTTATATTGTTAGAGAAGGAGATTCATTATATAAGATTGCCAAAAGCTATAATACAACTATTGATAAGATTATGAAAGATAATAATCTTAAAACTTCTATTCTTCAAATTGGTCAAGAGTTATTTATTTACTAAATGAAAAGAATTTTTGTTTTTTTTATACTTTTTATTGTTATTGTTTTATTTTATTTAGCTTTTAATAATTCTTTAGCTTTATATTCAACAATCCTTGAAACTTTGAATATTTGGTTGATGAAGGTTTTTCCCTCTTTGTTTACTTTTTTTATTGTTTCTTCTTTATTAATTAATTTTAAAATTATAAATTATTTGTCTTTTTTATTTAAGCCTTTAAAAAGAATATTAAATTTTTATAATGATGAAGCTTTTAATATTTTTTTGTTAAGTATTTTTAATGGTAATCCTTCAACTATTCTTTTTATTAATCAAAGTTTAGAAAACAATAAAATTACTATTGATGAAGCTAATGTATTAACATGTTCTGCTTCTTTTATTAGTCCTTTTTTTATTTTATCTTTTTTTGATAAAAGACAAGCATTGATATTAATTATTTCTCATGTTTTAGCAAATTTTATTTTAGTTTTCTTTTTAAATAGAAGATTGGTTAAAAAAAATATATCTATTCAAAAGGATTTAAATATTGATTTTGATGGTTTCTTATCATCTATTAATAAAGCCATTTCTGTTTTATTAGTGATTGCGGGGACGATGGTATCAGCAACCTTATTAAAATATGCTTTGATGAACTCTTTATCATTTTTACCTGATAATTTGTTAAAAATTGTTCTTTCTTTTAGTGAAGTGTCAACAGGTTTGAATGATTTAAGGAATTTAAATATTAATAGTACATATTTTCTTTTATTGTCAAGTTTTTTATTAGGTATGGGAGGTTTTTGCATTCATTTACAAGTTGCTTCTGTTTTATCAAAAAAAATATCTTATAAATATTATTTAAAAGGAAGATTTATTCAAGGAATAATAAGTGTTGTGATTGTTTTAATAATAATTTTCGTAAAAAAAATAGCTAGTTAATTAGCTATTTTTTGATATATACATACTTCACTACTAGCGTAGCTATAGTTTTTGATAATTTTTAGGTAAGTTGAGTCTTGGGCTTGATGATTTCCCCGAACATATTGGCAAACAATAATGCCTTTATCATTAAGCATATTATTTGATTGAATGAATTCGATGATTTCATCAATAATATTTAAACGATATGGTGGATCTAAAAAGATAATATCAAAGGTCATATTTTTTTCTTTGAAGTTTTTTAAAGCTATTTTATAATCTGTTTCAAATAAAAAACAGTTTTCTTCTTCTTTTAATGATGAAATATTATCTTTAATTACTTGACATGCTTGATGGTTCTTTTCAACAATATAAGCTTTAGAGCATCCTCTACTTAAAGCTTCTAAACTTAAAGCTCCACTTCCACCAAAAAGATCAAGGACTATATCACTATCAAAATATGGGCCAATAGTATTAAAAACAGATTCTTTCATGCGATCTATCATTGGTCTTGTATTCATTCCTTCTAATGTTTTTAAGACTCTACTTTTATGTTTTCCTGAAATAATTCTCATATTTTTTCCTTTTTAATTTTTTTTATTTTTTTTGCATAAAAATTAAATATTTATCTCATAATATAATTGCAAGTCAAAAGTCTTGCAAGAAGAATCCCCTATTCTTCTATCATACTTCTCCTCTCCCTTTCACATATATATCAATTTTTAAAAAATAGAGCTATTCTTTAATAACTCTATTTTTTATTTTTAAATAAAATAAGAATCATCATCATCACCAATTAGTTTTTCTAAATAATAATAATCATCTTTTTCGTTATAACAAACTTTATATTCTTTGTCGATTATTTTAAATATAGGATAATTTAAGCCTTTTTCTTCAAAGCTTCGATAATGCATTATAATGATATTTCCAATATGAGTAGGTCCACCTAATTCAATAGGTTTTAAATAGGTAATGACCCAACCAACTTGATTATCAACCATATAATCAGATTTCTTTATTTTACGTCCCGAAAAATCATAAGCATATTCTTTATTGCCCATTTCTTGTTCCCATATTTTAAAGGCATCTTTTTTATCAAACATAGCTTTTACCTTTTCCTTTTTTTATTTTTTGGAACAAATATCTCTAAATGTCCTTTAATATTTTCGATATGTACATTGCCTTTAGGTCCTTCTTCACCATCCACGCACCATGTGACATTGTTATCCACTTCAACATCAAAGTTGTTTGAGCGGAATAATTGAGCGTGATGTTTAATTTTGGCTCCAAAAAGTCCTAAAATAAATGTTTTTAAAACGTTTAGTCTTCCATGAGTAGCATCATCTTTAACCATTATGATGTCAAAATAGCCATCATTTAAGTGCCCATAGCGATTAAAGGAAATGCCACCAACGCTTTTAGAGTTCATTACTAGTAAAAGTGGTGAGCGCATTTTAACATCATCTTGACTGCTTTTATATCTAACTTCACTTACAGGTGTATTAAAAAATTCATCAAAGCCATTTTTTAAATAAGCAAAACGTCCCAAAACCTTTTTTCGATGGTGTTTGGTCGTGTATGATGTTCCTGTACATGCTCCTATAGCTACAACATACATAAAATATCTTCCATTTATTTTCCCAACATCATGTTTAATAGTAACGCCATCAGTGATAATCTTTAAGGCCTTTTTAACATGACGAGATATCTTTAAGTTTCTAGCATTATCGTTGCATGTTCCGGTAGGAATATATCCTAAAACTGGTCTTTTCTTTAGGGAAGCAACTCCACATGTGATTTCATTAAAAGTACCATCTCCACCGGAAAAAACTAAAACATCATAGTCACTTGCATGCTGTTCAGTGAACTCAATAATGTCATTAGCTGATAAAGATTCATGAACGTCAACAGTATCAAAACGTTTTTTTAGGGATTCAATAATGTAATCTTTCTTTTTTATAATTTTACCTTTACCACTCTTGGGATTATATATAAAAAGGCACTTCATTTTTATCACCCATTAATATTATACATAATTTATTGAGGCTTTTCAAGTATTCATTTTTATTTCTTTAAGTTTATCATTGTCTTAAAATTTTAGCTAAATATGCCAAAAATTTGCGCTATAATCGTTTTTGACAATATCTTTGAATAACTTTTAAGCTTAAAGGAAAAGAAAAAATAAACTTAAATTTTATTTTTTGATAAAATTTAACAAAAAAGAAAAAAATTGGTCAATTTTTACATGACCAATTTTAAAATTTTGTCTTTTCAATCCCTTCATTTATGAATTGATTTCGATACAAATCATAATATTCTCCCCTTAAAGATAAAAGTTCTTGATGTGTTCCCTTTTCCACAATTTCTCCACCTTTAATTACTAAAATAATATCAGCATTTTGGATTGTTGAAAGACGATGGGCTACAATGAAACTAGTTCTTCCCTTCAACAAGCGATTGGTTACATCTTGAACAATCTCTTCAGTCTTAGTGTCTATTGAAGAAGTAGCTTCATCCAATATTAAAATCTTAGGATCAGCTAATATGGCTCTAGCAAAAGAGATTAATTGCTTTTGCCCTGTTGAAAGCTTTGATCCACCCTCTCCAACAACTGTATTGTATCCATCAGGAAGCGCCATAATGAACTCATGGGCGTTTACTGCCTTGCTTGCTGCTATTACTTCATCCATAGTTGCTTCAAAATTGCCATAACGAATATTATCAGCAATGCTTTCATTGAATAAATGTGGTGTTTGTAAGACATAACCTAAGTTGCTATGTAACCATGAAAGAGATCTCTTTTTATAATCAACACCATCGATTAATATTTTTCCAGTAGTTGGTTCATAGAAACGACAAATAAGGTTGATAATAGTACTTTTTCCAGCTCCGGTTGGACCAACTAGGGCTACAGATGTTCCTCTTTGGACTTTCAAATTAAAGTTTTTCAGAACTTCTTCTTTTCCTGTATAAGAAAATGTAACATTTTGAAATTCAACATCACCATATAATTCTTCCCAATTTTCTTTTTTAGGATTCATAATAGTTCCATACTTTTCAATAACATCATTTGTATCATAAATTTCTGGCTTTGTTTCAACAAGCGATAATACTCTTTCAGCAGATGCTTGGGCTTGTTGGAAATCAGATAAGATTCTCGCTATTTGCATAATTGGATCAAAAAATTGGGTTGCACAAGATATGAACAAATACAAAGTTGATACTCCAATTAAAGCTTCAACTCGGCCAATAATCATTCCTCCACCAACTCTTAATATAATAGCAACAGCTACATAACTTAAAACTAATAAAATTGGGTAAAACAATGATGAATATATAATAGCTTTAATTGAGCTTTTTTTCATATCCAAACATAATTTATTAAAATCACGATTGCGATCATCTTCTAGTACTAATGTTTTAGTCGTTCTGCTTCCTAAAATTCCCTCATTGTAATCTCCAGTAATTTTCGAATTTAATTTTCGAACATTTCGATAACTTTTTAAAATCTTTTTACGAAAATAAAAACTTACTAAAACAAGAAAGGGAATCATTGCTACAACTATTAGCGCTAATCTCCATTCAACAACAAACATTACAATTAGTAATCCTACCATAGTAAAGCCACCCCAAAGCATATCTACTAATCCCCATGAGATAATATTAGATAATCTTCGGGCATCTGATGTAAGTCGAGCCATAATCCAACCAGCAGGTGTTTTATCATAATATGAAAATGGCAAAACTTGAAGATTGTTAAAGGCTTCATTACGTATTTCATACTCAACTCTTGCTTCAACTATTCCCGCCATTTTAATAAATCCCCATACAGTTATTCCATATCCAAAAGCAATTCCAACGTAACAAGCAATAAATGCTGGTACAGTTTCAAAATTTTCTTCAGTGAAGAACTTTTGAATGGCATAACTATTTAATAAAGGATATAAAATATCTAAACAAGCAAGACCAGTAACAAAGATAATCATCCAAATTAAGTATTTTTTTCTTTTCAAAACTAATTTTAGAATCTTTTTCCATATTCCAGCATTAAACTTTTCAGAGGAGAAATCTTGTTCTTCAAAACTATTCATTATTATCGCCTCTCTTAACTAAATCAAATTCTTTTTCCAAAGCTCCTTGGATATCCCATAACATCTTATATAAGCCTTCACGACTAGCAAGTTCTTGATGTGTTCCGATATCACTGATTGAACCATTTTCTAAAACAATAATTTTATCAGCTTCTTTAGCAGTTGTAATTCTATGAGTAATAATTATTGTTGTGAGTTTTTCTTTACGCATTTTTAAAGCATTGCGAATTTGAACATCAGTTTTAGTATCAACAGCACTCAAAGAATCATCAAAGATAATAATCGGTTTATCTAATATTAACATTCTCGCAATAGCTACTCTTTGCTTTTGACCGCCACTTAAAGTTACACCTTTTTCGCCGACTAAAGTATTGTATCCTTCACTAAACTCTAAAATGTCATTATGAATAGCTGCCATTTGACTAGCTTCATATACTTTTTCATCAGGTAAAGCTTTATCACCTATACGAATATTTTCCATTATGGTTTTGGCATATAGGAATGGATCTTGCAAAACAATACCAATATTTTTTCTTATCCAATGTTTAGAGATATCTTTTAAATTAATTCCATCAATTAATATTTCTCCGCCATTATATTCTAAAAGTCGAGTTAATAAAGAGGCAATTGTACTCTTTCCACTTCCAGTTTTACCAACTAAAGCAATAGTTTCTCCTTTAGAAATAGAAAAGCTAATATTATTTAACAAATTATCATTGCTATCATCAAACTTAAATGAGACATTTTTAAACTCAATATTTCCTTTAATTTCAGGAGTAAGACTACCATCATTTAAAGTATATTCATCTGGAATAGCTAAAATCTCATTGACACGATTTGAAGCAACAACGGCTTTACCAAAATCACCAATAATTCTTCCAAGGCTTCTAACTGGATATACAAGCATTCCTATATACATCATACAAGCAATAATATCACCAGTTGATACCATTCCTTTTTTAGCCAAGAAAATAGCTACAGAAATAGTTAGAGCATATTGTAGCATTGTAGTTCCATCACTAAGTCCCCAATATAATCCCATAGCATTATTAAGTTTTTCATTCATTGATCGAAATTGATCATTTCGCTTATCGAATTTATTAATTTCATATTTTTCATTATTAAAAGCTTTAACAACTCTTACTCCATTAATATTTTCTTGCAAAGCAATTGTCATTTTTGCTTCGACTTCTTCAATTTCTTCAAATTTCTTTTCAACATATCTAAAATAGATAATAGAAGCAATTAAACTAATTGGAACAACAATTAGTGTTACAAACATTATCTTTTTCTCAATCATATACATTTGATATGCTCCAGCAGAAAACGAAGCAATAATATATAATATTTCTGGTAATTGATTTGTGATAAATGATTTAATTGTATCAACATCTGATGTACAAATCACCAGTATCTGCATTATTTTGATATGTATATGATAGATTTTGAATATGAGTATATAATTTAACTCTCATATCAAAAGCAATTCCTTCAGATATCTTTCCTTTAACATATCCATTAACAAACATCATTATTCCTCTAATAATTTGACAAATTATTAAAGTTATACCAACAATCAAAATGCATGTTAGTTTATTATCAAACCTCTCAAAAAACTTTATTAAAAAAGAAGGTAGTGTAATCACTCCTTCTGTAACGTCAGGTTTTAATACCACATCTACCACATATTTAATAAATTGTGGGACATATGAATATGTTAAGGGATTAAGAATCGTTAGGAAAATAACAATTAAAAGTAAACCTAAATATGGTTTAATCCATTTTAGTAAATTTTTAATCCCTGTCATTTTTTTCTCCTTATTCACTATAACATTTATTAAAGTAATCTTCTAATAAAATATGATAATTACCATAGTCATTAACATTTTCCGTACTGCTTATTTGTTTTGACTTACTAACACCATCAACATTTTCAAAATAAATCATTGTTGGAATAGAAAACGATAATGTACTAATAGTTTTTTCACGAATATATAAAACATCTTCATTAGTTAGCCTTTTGCTAGATAAATAATAAATTTTATTTATATTATGTTCTTTAGCAATTTCATTAACTGAATAGGCAAAAAATTCAGCATCTTCCAAATCACCATTGCCAATAAAAACTTGGAAAGTTTGATTGTTTTCAACAAAACTCTTAAATTGCGACATGCTTATAGTTTCAAAAACATGGTGTTTATCACTAAGATTAAATTCTTTTCTAATTTTATTAGAATCAGAATTAGTAAAAATGGTAATAATTATTATTACTAAAATAGCAATGACTCCTAAAATGCTAACAATACTATATATTCTTTTATCAAGTTTATCGAGTTGATTCTTATTTTCTACAGAAGTTTCTTCTTCTATTGAGTTGTTTATTTTTTTATCTTTCTTCTCTTTATCTTTTCGACTCATATTTCCTCCTATAAAAATGGCGCCCCCAATAGGACTCGAACCTATGACCCCATGATTAACAGTCATGTGCTCTAACCAACTGAGCTACGGAGGCAGCATTTTTCACCTATAAATTATAATTTAATAGAAAGGAGTTGGCGACGACTTACTTTTGCGGGCTAAAAAACCAACTATCATCAGCGCGAAAATGCTTAACTTCTGTGTTCGAGATGGGAACAGGTGTATCCATTTTGCCATAATCACCAAACTCTCTTTCAAAATTGAATAGTACTTTTGTCTTCTTTTAAGGTTAAGTCCTCGATCTATTAGTATCAGTCAGCTCAACATATCACTATGCTTACACACCTGACCTATCAACCTCATCATCTTTAAGGGATCTTACTTCTTGCGAATGGGAAATCTCATCTTGAGGTGGGCTTCACGCTTAGATGCTTTCAGCGTTTATCCCTTCCGCACATAGTTACCCAGCTGTAGCTCTGGCAAGCTAACTGGTACGCCAGCGGTGCGTCCACTCTGGTCCTCTCGTACTAGGAGCAGCTCCTCTCAAATTTCCATCGCCCACGACAGATAGGGACCGAACTGTCTCGCGACGTTCTGAACCCAGCTCGCGTGACGCTTTAATGGGCGAACAGCCCAACCCTTGGGACCGAATCCAGCCCCAGGATGCGACGAGCCGACATCGAGGTGCCAAACCTCCCCGTCGATGTGAACTCTTGGGGGAGATCAGCCT
>CANQJU010000029.1 GCA_947624315.1 uncultured Bacilli bacterium
AGCTTCTTCTTTGAATTGTTGATATCCTTCATCACTACCTGTAAAACTAACAATTAAATTTTCTTGAGTGAAAATATATTTAGACATCTCTTCAAGTTTATTCATTACATCTTCTATTTTCTCATCATAAGATTTTAAAACATCGCTTAAAACATCTAAATAGCCAATACCACTAGTCAAATCTTTATAATAATTTGTTGCATCAAAGTAAGATAAAGAACGAGTTACACTCTTATTGTGTCCAGCACCAATTAGAGATTGTTGGAGCTTAGCATTTTCCATAGCTAAACATTCTTTAATACGTTCTTTCATGTGGAAATTAGTTGTTTCAATTATTTCTTTTACAATATCAAATGAGAATTTAATATTGCTATATAAAGTATTAACTTTAATCAAAAGACAAACATCATATTCATTCTTACTTCCTTGACTTGTAAATACATTGACATATAATCCACCAGTATTGATATCAATATCTTGTTCTAATGTTTGATATGAATGATTTTTAGTATCTAAACTACCTAATAAAGCATTATACATACCTAAATATGGAACATATTCTTGAGGAAGTTTCTTTAAATCAAATAATAGTCTTATATATCCAATTCCATTTGTTGAATAGTTGTGATGTAATACTTTAACACCTTCAATTTCTTCAACCTTATTATTAATTGGAACAATATCATATGATAAATCTTCTTTCTTTAAAAGAGGAATTGTGGCTAAATCTTCTAAACTATCAGGAGCAGATTGATATTCTTTAAGGGCTTGAGATGAAGCCACTAATTTTTCAAGTTCTTCTTCACTCAATGAATTTTTAAATTTAGCTAATTTTTCTTTCAAAGCTGCTTCTTTTTGAGCTTGAACTTCTAAACTAGCCTCACAAATAACAACTGCTTTATGATTATTATTAATTAAATATTTTTCAATTACTTTTTCGAAATAACCAGTATCAATGTTTGCTTTTAAAGTATCAAAATATGTTGTGTAATCAAAAATAGAGAATGGATCATTGTCATTATATAACCATGTACTATAAGCATTAATTGTATAAATTAAACCTTTAGATGCTCCACCGAAATCAGCTTCACGCAATTTAAACTCATAACTATTAATTGCAGCCAATAATGCTTTTTTATCTAATCCTTCTTTAACATATTTTTTAAGATTTTCTTCAACTTTATCTATAAACTTTTGTTTATCGCTGGCATTACAATTTTTAACAACAATTGAAAACATTGGTTGTAAAATACCAGATTCAAAACTACCATTAACAAGATCACCAATTTTATCATCCAACAATGATCTAACAAGTGGAGCTCCAGCTGCTTGTAAAATTACTTGAGTAATAACATCTAAAGCCATATAATCACAAATAGGTGATCCCTTAGGTAAAGCAACATTATATGACATTAATGCTTTATTTTCAACTCCTTGTTCAGGGCTTACAGGATATAATACCTTCTTTTCTTTGATTGATGCAAATGGTTTTTGTTCCTTAAGTTCTGAATCAACATTAATTTTATCAAATTTTGATAAATATTCATCATTAAGCCATTTTAATATTTCTTCCATATCACAATTACCATAAATAGTAATATAACTATTTGATGGATGATAATATTTCTTATGAAACTCTTTAAACTTTTCATATGATAAATCAGGAATATTATCAGGATTTCCACCTGATTCAACTCCATAAGATGTATCAGGGAAAAGAGCATTCATTGATTCTCTATTTAAAATATCGTCAGGAGATGAAAAAGCACCTTTCATTTCGTTGTAAACAACTCCATTATAAGTCAATTCTCCTTCTTTAGAATCAAGTTCATAATGCCAACCTTCTTGGCGGAAAATTTCTTCCTTGCTATGAATGTTTGGATATAAAACAGCATCCATATATACATCCATTAAATTTTTAAAATCTTGATCATTACAACTTGCCACAGGATAAATTGTTTTATCAGGAAAAGTCATGGCATTTAAGAAAGTATTTAATGAACTTTTCATCAATTCAACAAAAGGTTCTTTAACAGGGAATTTTCGAGATCCACATAATACAGAGTGCTCTAAAATATGAGGTAAACCTGTATCATCATAAGGTGGTGTTCTAAATCCTATACAAAAAGATTTATTTTCATCATCATTTTGTAACAACAAAACTCTAGCACCACTTTTTTCATGAACTAGCAATGTTCCTTTTGAATTAATATCTTTTAATTCCTTTTCTTGAAGTATTTTATAATTTTTATACATATTTTTATTCCTCCATTTATTATTATAATGCTTTTCTAAATAGTATTCAATAAAAAATTATTTGACATAAAGTTCTATTGCTTTCTTCAATCTATTTAAGCCATCCATAAGTAAAGTCTTAGGACAAGCAATATTCATTCGCAAAAAATGTTTTCCATTTTCACCATATATATGTCCACTAGATAGATACAATCCTGTTTTACTGCGGATAAAATCAGCAATTTCCTTAGATGTTCCTTCTAGATTATGACAATCTATCCATAATAAATAAGTGGCATTAGATGGTACTATTTTTAAAATAGGTATTTGATTTTTCACAAATTCATTAACAATTTTTTTATTTTCATATAAATATTCTTTTAATTCTCCAAGCCATTCTTTCCCATTGTTCAAAGCACTAATTGCTCCATATATAGCAAAATCATTGGGCTCGGCTACTTCATCAGTATTTATTCCTCTCCACACTTTGTGTCTCAAAATAGGATTAGGAACACAAACAGCTGCACTTTGAAGACCAGCCAAATTAAAAGCTTTACTAACTGAGAAACAAAAAATAGCATTGTTTTGACATGTTTCATTTACTGATCCAAAAGGTATATATTCTTTGTCAGGATCGGTTATATCGCAATGAATTTCATCAGATAAAACTATGACATTATATTTAGCACACAACTCACCAATTCTAGCAAGTTCTTCTTTACTCCATATTTTTCCAATAGGATTATGAGGATTACATAGTATCATTAATGTTGTTTGAGGATCAGACAATTCCTTTTCTAAATCATCAAAATCAATGTGATAATTTGTTCCATCATAAACTAAATCATTGGTAATAACTTCTCGCCCATTATTTAGGATTGAATTGAAAAAGACATTGTAAACAGGAGTTTGAATAAGTACTTTTTCAGCAGGTGTAGTTATTTTTCTTACAATACTAGAGATGGCAGAAACAACCCCGGTAGTAAACATTAACCACTCATTTTTAATTTCATAATTATGCATTGTTTTCCACCAATTGCTATAGGCATCATACCATTCATCAGGTACTATACTATACCCAAAAACTCCATGAGTAGCTCTTTGTTTCAAATCTTCAATAACTTCGGGAACAGTCTGAAAATCCATATCAGCTATCCACATTGGCAATTCGTTTTCACCTATATCCCATTTACATGAATATGTATTACGACGGTTAACAATCTTATCAAAATTATATTTCATAATTTACCTCTACTTGTTTCGACATTTTATTATTGTTTTAGATGGATCAATTTTATCTTTTTCAATAATTAATTCACCTATTTCATCAGCAATTATTTGTCCGCTTGTTGGATTAAAAACACTGTCAATTTTACTACATATATCAGCATCTACACTTGAATATTCAAAAGCTAAAGTTGTATTAATAAGTTTACAATTAATCATTTGAATATTATCAATATAACACATACCTTGTAGGCTCTCAATTGTACAATTGATAAATTTTAAATTTTGAGAATTCCATCCTAAATATTCACCTGATATAAAAGAATCATAAACAGTTACATTTTTACAATTCCAAAATGAATCTTTTGAAAGCATTTTGGCATTATGGATTTCGATGTTTTTTCCACCATCAAAAGCATAATTTCCACACAATGTAAAATTATCAGCTCTTATATTGACACTATTCATTCCAAAATAATCACCTTTTGCAAAAACATTATTTAATTTAATATTCCCACAAGACCAAAATGTTTCATTAGCATTTGGCATATTGGTATTATTAATAGTAACATTAAAACATCGACGGAAATTTTTAGGAGCTTCAATAGTACAATTATTGACTTCAATATTTTTAGTATACCACACACCTGAACGAGCCATTTCGAACCATGTTGAAGAATCAACTTTAATATTATATGAGTACCACAATGGATATTTCCATTTAAACATACTATTATAAATTTCGATTCCACAACTTTCTTTCAATGGAGACTCTCCATCATCAAATATTGTATCATAAATTTTTAAGTCACGAGCCTTAAATAAAGCTCTTTCACCAGTTAAATATTGTTGTTTAATAACTTTCATTATTTCTATTCTCCAATTCATATAATTTTATAATAATTTCTTAATAATTATATCATATTGTAATAGTTTTTTCAAAAATAACATATATTTTTTATTTTTAAAAGAACATAAGATGTCACTTATTAAAAAAGTGAATTAAAACTAACAAAATATGTTAATTATAATTCACATAATTTTCAAATTTAATATTAACTATTAGCCATTACTTCAAGAAATTTATCAAAATCTTCTTTTAAATCATCTCTAGTTTTGGCAAAGGCAATAGTTGCTTCAATATATCCTAATTTAGTTCCAACATCATAACATACGCCATTAACTTTAGATGCAAAGACTTCTTCCTTTTCTAAAGCTAAAGCTATGCCATCAGTTAATTGCAATTCATTATTATAACCCATATTGGTATTTTTTAAATATTCAAAAATTGAATTTTTTAAAATATATCGACCAATACAAGCCATATTGGAAGGAGGATTATCACTTGGTTTTTCAATAATTCCATTTATTGGAAAATAATCTTTATCATAATTAGTAGCCTTAACAATTCCATATTTATTTGTCAATTCAAATGGAACTTCTTCGACACCTAAATAATAACAAGGGTTATTTTTATATAATTCACAAAGACAACTAATTCCATAATGTTTCATACCATTAGAACAAACGACATCATCGCCTAAAATTACCGCAAAATCATTGCCATTGGCAAAATCTTCAGCTTTTAAAATAGCATCTCCTAATCCACAAGGTTCTTCTTGTATAGCATAAGAAATATTAATTTTAGTTTTAATCTTTTTAATTGTTCTAATTTCTTTATAATCTCTATTTAAATTTTTAACATAACTACTTTCAGTATTAAAATAATCAATTACATCAGTTTGATTTGGACCGATTATAATCAAAGCTTCATTAATACCAGCCTTGATTGCTTCTTCTAACAAGTATTGAATAACAGGTGTATCAATAATAGGAAGTAATGTTTTACCAATAGTCTTAGTAATAGGTAATAATCTTGTACCTTTACCAGCTACTGGTATTACTACTTTTTTTATTTGATTCATTGTTTCATTCCTTTCGTTATAAATTTATTCATCAAATGACTTGTCTATAATAAATTCAGCTATATTTTCAATTGCATAGGAATTAATATTTTTTTCTTGAGCTTCTCTCATCGCTTTCATTGCTTCAGGTGATTTTAATAAATTAATGCCTCTTTCAACCATTTGATGGGCAGTTTTTCCCGAAATTGACATTCCTCTTTTTATGAAAAATTTACGATTATAACTTTCACATCCAGGAATAGGGAAAGTGTGCACAAAGGGAACTCGTGCAGCTGCTGCCTCTGTTGAAGTTAAACCACCTGGTTTAGTATATATGATATCACAAGCTTTTAAATACAAAGGAATTTGATTAGTATGTGTCATAATAATAACACTTTTATTATTACCGAACAATTTGTTCATTTTTTGGAAAACACGTTTATTGTTCCCACAAATTGCTATAATATTTATCGGAAATTCCTTTTGTATTTTAACAAAGTTTTTAACTAGTTTTACCATTTTTCCAGCTCCCATGCTTCCTCCGATAATCAAAACATATTTTTTGTTATCTTGAAGTTTTAAAGCTTGACGAGCTTCACTTTTATTTATTTTTTTATTAATATCAGGACTAAAAGGTATACCTAATGGATATATTTTCTTTTCATCAATTCCTCTTTCAACATATACATTGGTTAAAGATTGATGAGGAGAAATATAATAATCACAATCAGCATCTTCAAAAAATGGTATACATGTATAATCGGTAGAAACTAAGAATGTTGGAGGGAGATCAAATCCCTTTCTTTTCATATAAGTCAAAGTTTCTGCCGGATATATATGAGTCATAATTATTCCATCATAATGATTTTCTTGTAAATATACACTTAAATATTTTGCCATTTTTTTATTAACCATATAAACAGGTGAAAAGGGAAAATATTTACTAACAAATAGGCCTAAAAAATATATACATCCAAAGGCCTTAGGACATATTTTGACCAAATTAACGTACAAGTTTCCAACAACCCTTGATGTTTTTTCACTTGTTAATGTTAAATAATCAAAAACAAATGCCTCATGACCTAATAATTCTAATTGTTTCTTTATCGCTTCGGCAGCAGCATTATGACCGCCACCCGTATTACATGACAATAATAAATATCTCATTTTATCTTTTTCTAAAGGCAAAACGCACTTCAGTTCCTTCCATTTCTTTTAATGATTTAATATGTCTAATTATAACAATAATTGACATAAATAAACATCCCATATAAATACTAAGATTTTTTGCCATAAAAATAGCCGTTATGGCAAAACATATAAAAGTCAAAGTACAACGTAAACTATGTGGATTAACAATTAATATTATTGAAAAGAACACAAACCAAATTGCTAATAGAGCAGCTAACCAACAATATGGCAACAATCCCAATAAAACACCAAAACTAACAGCAATACACTTTCCTCCACCTTTAAGGCCATCATATATTGGATAGGCATGACCAATAATCGGAGCAACAAGAACAAATGTAAACAATAAATTGTTAACACTAAGAAAATGTTTTGCTAAAAAAACAGGAATAAAGCCCTTTAACAATTCCAATACTAAAGTACAGCCTCCCCAAATTTTACCGCACTTAATGAATGTATTAACCGTACCAGGGTTACCATCATCACTAACTTCCCTAATATTTATTTTTCTAACATAGCGAGGGATTAAATAACCAAACATTATGCTTCCCAATAAATAACCTAAAACAATAAAAAATAGATATTTTATTACTAATAATAAGTTGTTATTCATCTCTACCCACCACATTAATCAATCAAACGATTAAAAATTCTTAAAAACTCTTTAGCATCTCTTTCCCCTAACTTATTTATAATCTTTTGAATTTTGCTAGATAAACCATCAACAACTTTTTTAGCCATCTTCTTTCCACTTTCAGTTAACTTAATAATGGTTTTTCGTTTATCTTTAGCATCAGCTTTTCTAATAATATATGCTTTTCTTTCTAAACTTTTTAATGTTGAAGCAACTCTTCCACTAGTTACTTGTTGAATAGAACATAATTCACCAGGAGTTAAGCTCTTCTGCTCATTAACTTCATAGATAAATAAAGTTTTAAGAATTCCATTTTCACCTTTGTCCAATTCACGGACATCATCAATAGGATCCTTTTTATTCTTAAAAGTTTTTAAAAATTTGTAAGTCAAATCCTTATCAGCCATTTATTTTCACCTCAAAATAATTATCTTCTACTAGAAGATAATTATATCACTTTCAACACAATATGTCAAATTTTTCTTTAAATGTCATATTCTTTATTTGTCAATATATAAAAATATCTCTAAAGCAGTTTAAAAAGCTTTAGAGATTTATTATTTTATATTAAATTTATATTGTTTTCAATAATATATTTCTTTAAGTTATTAATATAATCATATCCATTATCACTTTGAAATACATAGATAGTAATTTCATGCAATCTATTATTTAAACTAACAAGAGATTCATTATTATTAATATTTTCTTTTACTTCTTCATAGAATTCATTGCCATTACTATGAGGATATAGATAATATAATTTAGATACTTCTTCGGCCACATTAGGAAAGCCTAACAATTCAAACATATCAATAACATTATTTAAATACTCATGATAAAATAACATGAAATAGTTAATTCCGCCATTATGAATAGTCAAAATAAATAATAAATAAATATAAATATTAAAAACTTCTTTAGAAAAATCATTATATTTGATTCTTTTGTTTAAGACTTCAAAAACACCTTTGAAAAAATAATCATCATCAAATGATAATATTTTTTCCATATTTTCATCACCTATATAATCATTAATAAAAAAGGTATCCGGTAAAATATTCAAAATATTATCATAAACATTTTTTACTTCATCAATGCAAATTATTTTATAAGAACGTTTTTTATCAAATATTTGTACAAAACTAAAAGTATTTTTATATTTTTTAGAATTATATTCGGCTTGAATCTTAACAACATCTTTGGTATTAACAATAATAGGTTTTTTTATATTTCCAAAAGTATGAAAAGCATATATTAATATTTGTTTATTTACATTATCATATAATAAATTATCCTTAGGGATTATTATTAACCATATTGTTAAAGCAATTGTGAATAATAAAAGCACTCCTAAAATTGCCCCAACAATCATATTATCAATATATATAAATGAAAAAGCAACAATAAATGCCACAAATACATCAACAAGCAAAAAACTTAAAATCATTTTTTTCTTGATTTTTGCACATGAGCCTATAACTTTATATTTATCTATCATTGTGCTCACCTTTAATCAAATAGAAAATACCATTTCTCATTTCCTTTTTGTCTAATAAAATTAAATGAGAACTAATTTTATTTTTTATATATGACCAATGAAAATCAGAAAAACTATCAACTTTTTCATTTAATACATCATCTTCTTGAACAAAAAACTTTAAAACAATCGGATAAACATCCTTATACACACCATATGACATAAAGTCAAAATAAATATCATTATATTTAGTCATCAGCTTTTTCCAATAAACATTGGATGTGACTAAATAATCATTTTCTTTTAATTTGTAATAATCAGCTAAAGCACTTGGAAACTTTAACATTAGTATACAATCCATTTCATCATTATAACAAGCAATAATCAATGGATCTTTTTTGTATACAAGTGCTGGCTGAATATCTCCCATATTCATAAATATTTGAATACGTGGGAGACGATTATCAAAGTAACGAATTTCCTTTTCATTTAGATTATAAGCACTTTTTAGTAAATTTATCTTGCTTATATCTAAATGGAAATCATTACCATTTATAATTTTATTATCATTGTTCATTTATAACTCCTCATAAATTATATTTATTTTTGTTATACATCTACTCTTCTCATAAAGCATTTTATAAAGTATTTCTTTCTGCATATATAGGTCCTCTTGCTAAAAACATATCCGATACATATTATTAAATTTACTATTTCGAATTAAACTGTTTATATGGAAAATTAAACGTCCCATTTTGCATCTAAATATTTTTTTGTGTAGTTAATTGTTTATATTTAGCAATCTTCATAAATTGAACAATTACAATAATTTATTTAATATATTTCTTCATTTTTAATTTAAATTTACCTTAAATTATCACCTTTTTCCTTTATTAATTATTAACATTTTTTAAACATCAAAAGGATTAACTTTAAAAAATTAAAAGTTACCCTAATAACTTCCTCATCAGTTAAATAACTGCAATAGCCATATTAAAAATTAATTTTATCCCACTATATTATATCACATAACTTAATAAATTAGCAAATTTATCGACATATTTATGCATTTTTTAAAAAGCAATAAATTAAAAATCCCCTTCAAGGGGATGATTTAGCTACAACATTTATTTTCCTTAATTTTATTTTTTTGTATGAATG
>CANQJU010000030.1 GCA_947624315.1 uncultured Bacilli bacterium
CCATTTTTTCACTGATAATAACATCACCGGTTTTAGTTTTTCCTTTTATTCCTCCACTAACACCAACATTAAAAACAATGTCAATGTCTTTAAAGTTATCAACCAATGAAGAAAATAAACCTCCACTACTTACTTTACCAACACCTGATTTAACTAAAACAATGTCATTGTGAAATAATTTGCCTGTGTAATAAACATATGGTTTTATAAGTAACTCTTTTAAATCAACTAGTTGTTTTTTTAAAAAAACAATTTCTTCTTCCATGGCTCCTATAATAGCAATCTTCATAACTATTCACCTGCCTTTTCCTGAACATATTTAATATCATTATCAATTTGAATATATAATTCTTGTGGGCTAGAAAATTTTTTTTCTTCTCTAACAAAAAACAATAATTCAATAATAATATTATTTCCATAAATATTATCATTAAAATCAAAAATATTAACTTCTAATCTTTTATTAGCTATATAATTAAAGGTTGGATTATGACCAACATTAGCAATACCTAAATATTTCTTTTCATCTAGATAAATATTCACTCCATAAACACCATTTTTCAAAAAATCATATTGATTATTCAACTCAATATTAGCTGTTTTTAGATTAAATTTTCTACCTAATTGTTTACCTAAACTTATCTTACCATTTATACTATAATTTCTTCCCAAAAACAAATTTGCCTTTTCAACAAGTCCTTTTTGTAACAATTCACGAATATTTTGCGAATGGATTATTTCCTCATTTATCATATAATCTTCAACAAGCAAGACATCAATTTTTTCTTTTAAAGTATGATAATTTCCCATTCCTAAATGTCCATAATGACAATCACTACCAATAACCATTTTCTGAATATGAAGTTTTTCTACTAAAATATCTTCAAATTCATTATGACTTAAATTAGCAAATTTCTCATCAAAAGAAAAAACAACAATATAATCAGGATTATAGTTAGATAATAATTTTATTTTTTCTTCATATGGTGTTAAATAACCATTATATTCTCTTTTTAACAATATATAATCGGGATGTTCTTTAAATGTAATAATAGCTGAAGCAAGATTTAAATTAATTGCTTCACTAATTAATGTTTTTATAATTCTTTGATGTCCCAAATGAACTCCATCAAACATTCCCATAGTAGCAATCATTGGTTTGAAACTCTTTATTTTAGTAATATCATCAATATAGATTAATTCCATACGCGCACTGCCTTATATATTTCTTCTTGTTTTTCATAAATTGCTAAAAGTTCACCATTATAACTAATAGCAATTGTATTATCATTTAATTCAATTTCTGTTGTTTGAAAAGGGTTCCCATTTAAAACTCTCTTTACCTTTTCGCAATCTATTTCCCAAATAGGTAAATTTATAGCTTCAATCATATTGATTAATTTATAATTTCCTTTAGAAATATCATCTAACGAATAACAATTTTCAATACTAAATTTTCCAGAAGAAATTCTTCTTAGTTTACTCATATAGGCTGGAAAATTAGCTCTAGCTCCAATATCAAAGCATAATGAACGAATATATGTCCCTTTACTAACCTTTGTTAAAAAGGAAAATTTGATTATTCCATCTTCAAAATAAACATCAGAAATCCTTTTGATTTCCTTTATTTCGACTTCACGTCGTTTTCTTTCGATGTCAATTCCTTGACGAGCCAAATCATATAACTTGATGCCATTATATTTTAAAGCTGAATACATTGGTGGCTCTTGCATGTATTTACCAATAAAGGAATTTAAAAGTTTGTCAACATCAATAGCTTCTTTTACTTCCTTTTGACTGATAACTTTTCCTTCACTATCTAAAGTATCAGTAGTTTTTCCAATTGTTATTTCCGCAACATATTCTTTTTCTTCCTCTAATAAATAATTTGAAAGTTTTGTTGCTTCATTCAATAAAACTACTAAAACACCACTAGCTAAAGGATCTAAAGTCCCTGCGTGCCCTATCTTTTTAACATTTAAAATTTTTTTGATTTTCGATATAACTGCTTGGGAAGATAAGCCAACCGGTTTATCAACTAATAATATTCCTTTCATATCTTTCCTTCCTCAATAATTTTTAATGTTTCAAAAGGATTACAAGCAATATATTTAGCACCATTATTAAGTAATTCTTCTCTTGTTCTAAATCCCCAAAGAACACCAATACTATCAACACCGATATTTTTAGCCGTTTCCATATCAATTTTAGTATCGCCAATATAAATAATTTTTTCTAAAGGCAAAGAGAAATTATTTAAAATTGGCAAAGCTCCTTCACTTGAAGGTTTGATATTAACACCATTTCTTTTTCCAACAACCACATCAAAAAAATTTTTCCCAAAATAAGTATTAATGACATCTTGAGTATCATTATCTGGTTTATTAGAAAAAACAGCTATTTTGATATTTTTTTCTTTTAATTTTTTTAATAATTCTAAAATACCATCATATGGTTTAGTTTTATTAGCTTTACAATTTCCATAATAGTACAAATATTTTTCTTTAAAAAGTGGAAATAATTGTTGACTATAGCCTTTTTTTGTTAAACTATTAGTTATTAAAACATCAACTCCACTACCAACAAGATATTTAGCTTCATCAGAAGTAAACATTGGTATACCTAAATCTTTAGCTGCTTGATTTAACCCATCAGTAATATCATCAATTGTATTAAGAAGAGTTCCATCTAAATCAAAAATAACTCCTAAATACTTACTCATTTTTCACCTCAATATTTTGGCACATAAGTCGATAATACTTTAAAGGATTAGCCATTGATTCTTCAATTGAAGCAAATTGTGGGACAATTGAGTAAATCTGTGTATCTAATAATGTACCTAATTCATTAATCGCACATACTAATATTTTTTTCATGTTAGGAAAAGTTTGAATTATGCCTGATATTACTTTTCCATCTAAAGTTTGGCTATCTATTCTTCCTTCACCACTTATTATAACATTGTAACTATTTACATCCAAATTATCCTTTAACAATCTCAATAAATATTTAATACCAGGGATAAAATCAGCTTTCAAAAAAGCTCTTAAAGCATATCCACATCCCCCAACAGCTCCACTGCCTGGATAATTAGTTTCATCACTTTTTAAATACCTATTAGCAATAGTAGCATAATGATATATATTTTCTTCTAAGATTTTTAAATCATCATCCTTCGCGCCTTTTTGAGGGCCAAATACATAAGTTGCTCCTTTTTTACCAAGCAAAGGATTAGTTACATCACTTAAAACTAAAAAAGAAATATTTTTAGTTAATTGTTGCAATTTATCAGTATTAATTGAAGTAATCAATTTTAATTTTTGATTATTCATATTAGTAAGTTTTTCATTTTCCTTATAAAACTCAACGCCCAAAGCTTCTAACATACCAGCTCCACCATCATTTGTAGCACTTCCTCCAACTCCTAAAATAATCTTATCATTACCATTTTTAATGGCATCATAAATCATTTCTCCAAATCCGTATGTTGAAGCTAAGTAGGGATTAAGTTCTTCTTTTTTAACTAAATTAATTCCACTAGCTTTGGCTAATTCAATATAAGCTGTTTTATTGGTTTTATCAATTAAATAATATGAATTAATTATTTTACCAAAGGGATTTTGACATTTAATTTCAACTTTTTCTAATTGTCTTAACCCACTAATTGCATCTAAAAAACCATCCCCGCCATCAGAAATAGAAAAATAATCAGATATAATGCCTTTCTTATAAAGCTCTTCTTGCATTATTTGTCCTAATTCTTTAGATGTAATTGTACCTTTAAATGAATCAATTAATATTAAAGCTTTCATATTATCACCATTTTATATCTAAAATTATATTTTATTATAGCATAATTTCCCTTAAAAATAAATATTTAAAAGAAATTATCATAGCAATATTTTAAAAATTTTTATATCTTTTTTTGTTATAATGTGATAAAATTTAAATAGGTGATGCTATGAAAAAATTTATTTCTGAAAAGTTTCAAAATATTGAATTATCATCAATGTTAGAGACAAATGAACTTGCTAAATCATTTAGCGATACCATTAATCTATCTATTGGTGATCCCGATTTAATAACAAATAAAGCTGTAATCGATGCTGCATACCATGATATGTTAAATGGACATACTCATTATACAAATCCTTTAGGTTATGAAGAATTGAGACAGGCAATAATTGATGATTATGAACAAGAATATCATGTTAAATTTAACATGAATGAAGTTATGGTTACAACAAGTGCCACTCATGCAATGTTTTTAGTTTTAAAGGCTCTTTTAAATAAGGGTGATGAGGTAATTGTCTTCGATCCTTATTTTTCATCATATAGCCAACAAGTCGACCTTAATGAAGGAAAATTAGTTGTTGTAAGAACATATGAGGAAAATGAGTATCAATTAGTATTAAATGATATTGAAAGCAAAATCACCTCAAAAACAAAAGCTATTATTATTAACAATCCTGCTAACCCTACAGGTGTACATTATAATAAAAATTCATATGATATTTTAAAAGCATTAGCTATTAAATATGATTTATTAATCATAGCTGATGATATATATACAATTCTAACTTATGATTCTTCTTTTACACCAATAAACACTTATAAAGAAATCCAAGATAGAGTGATTACTGTCAGAACTTTTTCAAAGGATTATTGTATGACAGGTTTTCGTCTAGGATATGTTTTAGCCAATGAAGAATTAATAAAAGTTATGAACATAATTAATGAAGGTGTTGTTTATTCACCTCCAAGTGTTTCCCAACGAGCTGCCTTATATGCTTTAAAGCATAAAAAGGAAATTCAAAAAGAAATCATCAAAACTTTTAAAGAGCGCATTGATTATGCATATGAAAGAATAAATAAAATTGATTTTTTAAGTGTTAAAAAACCGAAAGGAAGTTTTTATTTATTTGTTAACATCAAAAAAACAAATATGACTTCTAAAGAATTTTGCAAATGGTTTTTACAAAAATATCATATTCTTGTCTTACCAGGAAATATTTTTGGAGAAGGTGGAGAAGGATATATAAGAATGTCCTTAACTATTGAAATGGACAAATTAAAAGAAGCTTTTGATAGAATAGAAAAAAAATAGTAGGTTAATTCCTACTATTTTTATTTATAGTATTCAGCTTGCGCTGTAAACATTTTATAATATAAACTATCTTTATTTTTCATCAATTCCTTATGTGTTCCTTCTTCAACAATCTTATTGCCATCAATAACAATAATGCGATCGCTGAAAATGCAACTTGATAGGCGGTGAGAAATAAACAAAGTTAATTTTTTACCAACAATATCGTTAAAGTGATAATAAATCTCAGCTTCTGCTTTAGGATCAAGAGCGCTTGTTGGCTCATCCATTACCATAAAGTCACAATCTTTATACAAAGCCCGAGCAATAGCAAACTTTTGCATTTCACCACCAGAAAAGTTAATTCCTGCCTTATCAAACCATTTGTTAATATAAGTATACTCTTTTTTCTCTAAGCCGAGTACTAAATCTAAAGCTTGAGCTCTTCTTAGGCAATCGTATAATTTATCTTGATTATCATCAATAATAGCAATATTAGATTTTATACTATAGGAAATAATATAATAATCTTGAAAAACAACAGCAATTTTTTTCAGATATTCTTCATAATTATAATCTTCAATATTAATACCATTAATCAATATCTCTCCACTATCAATAGGGAAGAAACGACATAATAGTTTAATTATTGTTGTTTTTCCACTTCCATTTAAACCAACAAGGGAAATTTTTTCCTTGTTATCTAGTTTAAAACTAACATTATCTAATATGTTTTTTTCTGTTCCTGGATATTTAAAGGAAACATTTTTAAATTCTATAGACTTTAATTCATCTATATGGCGATCACCACATTTTAAGACGCTCTTTAATTCCATTAAATCAATAAAAGCATTTTGATAATTGCATGATTGCACATATCTTTGCAAATTGAAAATAAAGTTGAAAATACTACTATCTAAAGTTTCAATTGCCGTAAAAAGCATTGTAAAAGTAGCTAAATCAATTTTATTTTTAGTACATGCATATACTAAAAAAGCCATTGTTAAAAATCTAGTAAAGAATGTATAAAAGAATCCTTCAAAAGTCCATAGGAATTGACTTTTACGAGTGTGTTTTTTGTAATGATAAAATGCTTTTTTATTTTCATCATTGCTAGTTGAAAAAATCATATCTTTACAATTAAATACTCTTAATTCTTTTTGGGCTTGATTATTAAAAATTGTACAATTATAATAATTTAATCTCAAATCATATCTAATAAAGAAATCATCAAAATTCTTTTGAATAGATAATGATGTTTTATTTATCAAAGTATTTACAATAATACCAATTACTGATATTAGTATTATAATATATTGTTTAGAAAAAATAACAATACCAACAACACTTAAAATTGTAATAACATTACTAACTAAATACCTTAAATCATATATTATTTCATAAATTCCATTGGTATAATCATACATTCCTTTTTGTGAACGAGAAACCAAATCCTTGAATTCCGGATTCTCTAATTGGAAGTAATCAACAGACATTATTTTTTCATTAATCATTTTAGAAATATATACACCAGTTTTTTGAGAATAATAATTAATTAATGAAGAAGTAATATTACTAACAATTCCAATAACAAAATTACTAATTACAAATACCAAAACAATTGCAATCAAATAATTAATATTTTTATCACCACTAAGTTCTTCTATTATTTCTTTAGGCATAATAATCCAAAGAATATTTTGACCAGATTCAAGCAAAGAGACAAAGAGAATCAAGAATATCATAACGGGACATAACTTAAATATAATCGGAAGAAAGAACTTAATATTTCTTTTTATTGACTTTAATTTATTCATTTTCGCCACCATCTTGATAATAAGCTGCTTGCGTATCAAATAGCTTCTTATATTCTGAATCAATTGCCATTAATTCTTCATGTGTTCCTTCTTCGAGAACTTTACCTTTATCAAGGAAAAGAATGCGATCACAGAACTTTGTTGAAGAAAGTCTATGAGAAATATAAATTGTTGTATTATTAGAAGTAATTTTGTTAAAGTTCTGATACATATGATATTCACTCAAAGCATCAAGAGCACTTGTTGGTTCATCTAAAATATATAAATTGGCATTTTTATACATTGCTCGAGCAAGTGACAACTTTTGGTTTTCTCCTCCTGAGAGTTCTACACCATGCTCATCAAAATTTCTTGTTAGAATTGTATCTAAACCACTAGATAAACTATTAATTTTTTCATCTAATTCAACAGTTTTAATAATTTCATTAACTTTATCCTTATCAGTTTTATCTTTATATTGCATAGAAATATTTTCACCAACAGAAAAAGCTAAAACTTTATTATCTTGATAAACCGGTGAAATCAATTTAGCCAAGGATTCACGTTTAATTGTATCAATATCAATACCATTAATATAAATATGTCCTTTTGTTGGATGATATAATCCACAAATAAGTTTAACAATTGTAGTTTTTCCAGCCCCATTGAATCCAACGAGACCTAATTTTTCTCCCTTTTTTACTTTAAATGATACATCTTCTAAAGCATATCCATTTTGTTTATAATAGCTATAATAAACATTCTTGAATTCTATTTCTACCGGTTCTTGACTAATCTCTTCTTTTTCTTCAGAAATCGTATAGTCATTGTACATGTAATTGCGATAATCAATTACATCTAAACTATATGAATATACATTTGAAAAGGCAGAAACAATACCATTGATTGCAGCAGTCAAATTACGAACCGAAGCAATCATAAAGGTGAAATCGGCTATTGACATACCATTATTAACAACTTCATTAATCATAACCCCATATAAAAACAATTCATCAAATATTGATAACACTTGAATAATACCTTGATAAAAGTTACGTCTTCTTTCAGTTTTAGCAAGAATTTTAAGGCGCTCATTACTAGCTTTTTTATGCTCAAGTTCAATGAATTCATTCATATGATATATACGCAAATCTTTACCAATCATAAAATTATTAGAAATATTATTGCAATAATTTATTCTTCTAGATATTGGAGGAATAATATCTCTATATGTTACTTTATCTTTTTTATTATTAATAAGTTTAAAAATCATTTTTAATAAAGCTAAAATAACGATTGTCACAATAAGCCAAATATTGACCGAAAATATTATTCCACAGGCAATAGCGAAAATAAAAAATGATCTTAGAGCATCTATACCATTATTAAAAATCCCAAGATTACCACCAAACCATCGATAATTGTTTAGTTTTTCAATTGTATCTTGAGTTTCAGGTCGTTCGTAAACTTGATAATCAATATCTAAAGATTTTGAAGTAATTTTTTGACCAAGCAATAATTGTATTTTATAGATATGATAGTTAAATGTTTGTGATAAGAAACGGATAACAAACAATATAAAAAATCCTATCACACTAAAAATTAATAATTCAATAATTATAGTTTTTATATCTTTATGTTGTTCTATCCCGGAAACAGCTATTCTAATTCCGTATGCTCCCATAAAACTAAAAATTGCTGAAAAAATCGTAAAGATAAATCTTTTAATGATATACATTCTATCAATTGAAGCAATTTCTCTAATAGAAAAAAAGAAATTACTAAATATATTATATTTTTTCTTGTTATTCATACAACCCTCTAAATATAAAAAATGTCAAAATCAAGTTAATTATACATTATTGAATTTTAAAAGTCAAACAAAACCATCAGAAAAAGAAAAAGGTACTCATCAAGAGTACTACTTCCTATCAAACATTTTTCGCCTTTCAGTTGACAAAATCATTTTCTTTTTCATTGCTTCAATATCTTCATCATCAAGGATTTTTTTAAACTCATTCATTTCATTAATAAAATTATCTATATTACTTGACAATATCTTTTTATTCAAAATAAATAATTCGCTCCACAAATTTTCATTAATTTTAGCAATTCTTGTTAAATCTCTAAAAGAATCTCCAGTATAGCGAATTAAGTGTTCAACATTATCATGAGTATTCATTAGAGAAATAGCAATAACATGAGTTAATTGTGATAAATATCCAATCATTTCATCATGTAATTGTGGGGAAATAATTTCAATATTAGCAAATTCTAAAGTTTCGGCCAAATCATGAATGGCATCTATTGCCTTTTGACTATTAATTGATGTTGGAGTAATTAAGAAATTAGCATCTTTGAAAATGCTCGCACTAGCATATTCAACTCCACTTTTCTCTTTACCAGCCATTGGATGGGAAGCAATAAATTCACCTTTTTGAATAATGCTTTGAATTTTGTTTACAATAGCCATTTTTATTCCACTAACATCGGTAATTAATGTATCACTTGAAAAAAGATGATGATGATTTTCAACCCATTTTACATTATCAGTTGGATATAATGACAAAATAATTAAATCAGCCTTTTTCACGAGTTCATCTTCTTTTAATTCGCTATCCATGATAAAACCATGTTCGCGGCCATATTTTAAAGCATCTTCATTTTTATCTATAGCATAAACTTTAAAG
>CANQJU010000031.1 GCA_947624315.1 uncultured Bacilli bacterium
GGAATTATTAGTTATCGCTCAATGAGTATTACTAAAAAAAGTGAAACTCATATGAATAAGAAAAACATTTCTGAAGATGGTACGATAAAAAACGAAAAAGTATATTTAAAGGTTAAAGATAGCAATTTGTATAATGAGATTGCTTATATAACTTTAGAAAATGGTTTACAATTGACTATGAATTTTTGTCGTTTTGAAGGAGAAATAAATGGAGAAGTTAAAACTTATTATACTTGGCAATATACTGAAAGTATTCGCATAAGTTTATATTATCCATTAATGATCGTTAATAATGCAAATGGTGAAAGAATGATTTTGATTGTTGCTTTACCTAATGCTGTTATTAATAAAATTGAACCGAGATATGATGTTGAAGGATTGATGAGTAAAGACGATTATTTAGATTCAAGTTATTATACATATCCATATCCTGATTATGATGCTGAACAATCGGGAAGGGATTATGATAATAGTCAATCAGTAAAGAGTATTACTGATTATTACACTAATCATTTCCATGGTCATATGGAAAATGATGAGTTTGTTTATACATATTTAGGATATAAATTTAAAGTGGACTTTAATGCCACAACATTTACATTAACATATATCCCCGAATAAAAGTGGTTTTTGCCACTTTTTTATTTGTTTTAATCATAATAACTTTTACCTAACAATAAAATGTATTGGTGATTGTAATGCCTAAGCGAAATGTTGATATGGTTTTATTAATAACAATTGTAGCATTATCCCTATTTGGTATTTTAATGGTATATAGTGCTAGTAATGTTATTGCCTTAGAAAAATATAATGATAGTTTTTATTTTGTTAAAAGACAATTTGCTTTTTTAATTGTCGGTTATATTATTTTAATATTTATTTTAAGAATTAATTTTGAAAAGCTTAAACGCTTTGCCTTTATCCTCTTTTTAATTTGCTTAGGTCTTTTAATATTAGTTTTAATTCCGGGAGTTGGAATTGTAAGAGGAGGAGCCAGAAGTTGGATTGGTGTTGGAAGTTTTTCTATTCAACCATCGGAATTTATGAAACTTGCAATAATTATTCTATTGTCTAAATTTTTGGCTAATCATTATCAAAGCCTTGTTAAAGCTAAAGTGTTTTTTTCTTTAGTCTTTTTTATCGCTTTTATTTTTTTGATTATTATGTTACAACCTGATTTTGGAACAGGTATGGTTTTGTTTTTGTCTTGTATAATTCTTTTATATGCGAGTGGAAGTTTAAATAAATATTATATTATTATTGGGGTTTGTGGAATAATAGGAATGGGAGTTTTAATATTGAGTGCTCCCTATAGATTGGAGAGAATAACTGCTTATTTAAATCCTTGGCAAGATCCTTTGGGAAGTGGTTTTCAGGGCATTCAATCGCTTTTTGCAATTACTCCTGGTGGTTTATTTGGACATGGTTTTAATAATAGCATGCAAAAACATTTTTTCTTACCAGAACCTCAAAACGATTTTATATTTGCTATTATAATTGAAGAATTTGGTTTGATTGGTGGTGCAATTGTTTTAGGTGGATATTTCTTAATTATCTATAGAGGCATTAAAATAAGTATGTCAGTAGATGATATGTTTATGAAATTCTTGAGCTTAGGGATTGTCATATCTTTATTTGTTCAAGTGTTTATTAATGTGGGAGTGGTAGTGGGATTGTTACCTGTAACGGGGATAACTTTACCATTATTTAGCTATGGTGGATCATCTCTTTTATTAACAATGATAAGTTTAGCTTTGCTATTAAGCATTAGCCAATATCAAAATTATGATTATAGGTAGGTGAAAAAATGAAAGTTTTATTTGTTGGAGGAGGAACATTAGGACATATTTATCCATCTTTTCCAGTCATTCAAAAGTTAGTAGAAAATAAACATATCGTATATTTTATTGGGGGAGCAAAGGAAAATGAAAAAGAAGTCCTCATAAAAAATAGTAATATTCACAAAGTGTTTTTTTTAAATGTTGAAGGATTGAAAAGAAAAGTTACCTTTAAAAATATTATTACATTAATAAAGTTTCTCAAAGCCAAAAAGGAATCTCGAAAAATACTAAAAGAAATTCATCCTGATATTGTTATTGGTATGGGAGGGTATGTTAGTGGACCAGTTTTATTAGAAGCCAAAAGGTTAAAAATTAAAACATTGATACATGAACAAAACAGTGTTTATGGATTAGTTAATAAAGTTCTAAAGAAAAAAGTTGATGCGGTTTTATTAACATACGACATTGAAAAAGGTGAAAAGTACAAACTTGTTGGTAATCCGCGAACTAATGAAATAGCGGAAAAATATGGTAGTAAGGTAAATCTATTATGTAGTCAAAGAAAAATAATGGTTGTTGGTGGATCACTTGGAGCTAAAAAAATAAACGATTATTTTATTAATAATAAAGAACTATTTTCTAAAAACAATATAGAAATTATCCTTATTACTGGGAAAAAGTATTACGAAGAAAATAGAGATTTAATAGGAAAAAGTCATAATTCCTTTTTGAAAATCGTTCCCTTTTTAAATGATTTACCTCAAGAAATGCTTAATAATCGATTGATAATTTCTCGAAGTGGCGCTACAACAATGGCAGAAATTATGGGACTTAAAAAAATGGCTATTTTCATTCCTTCACCAAATGTTACTAATAATCATCAGTATAAAAATGCTAAATATTTTGAGGATAAAAAATGCTGTTTTATGGTTGAAGAAAAAGATATTGATGATAAATTATTTCCATTAATTGAAAGAATATTAAATGATAATAATATCGAAAAAGAGATAAAGAATAATATTGATAAAGCTGTTATTTTTTCTTCAACTGATAAATTTTATCAAGAAATAATGAGGGTTGTAAATGGAAGAAGTAATTGAATATATTAGATATAATAATTTGGGTTTTTTAGAAGAAAATAGGAGTTTTAAAGAAATAACAACTCTTAAAGTTGGAGGAAAAATTCGCTTAATATATTATCCAAATTCAATTGAAAATTTCCTTAAATTTTATAATTTTTATAAAAAATATACTTGGCCATTATTAGTTATTGGTAATGGAAGTAATATCTTAGCTAGTGATAATGAATACTATGGAGTAGTTGTTAGTTTTAAAAAGTTAAGTTGTTTGTTTTATCAAATAAATAAATCTTTTTATGTTTTTCCCCAATGTAAAGTTTCTTATTTTGCTAAAAAAATAATTCCTTTAGGATTTTGTGATATTGAATATTTTGCTGGTATACCGGGAACAATTGGGGGATTAGTTGCTATGAATGCCGGTTGTTTTGGGAAAGAAATTGGTACATATGTTAAAGAGATTATTGCGCTTGATAAAACAGGAGAAATAAAAATATTTACTCATGATGAGTTAGATTTTTCTTATCGCCATAGTTTTATTCAAGATAATTTAATTGTTTTGGTTGTAAAGATGGAATTTCCTGAAAATAGTGATATTCAAAAAACTATTCAAAATTATCAATATCTTCAAAACAAAAGAAGAATCGCACAACCGATTAATATGATTAGCGCTGGTTGTGCCTTTGCTAATCCTAAAGGGTATAAAGCATGGGAAGTAATTGATAAATTAGGATATCGGGGGAAAGTATGGGGAGGAGCTAAGGTTAGCGATAAGCATTGTAATTTTTTGGTTAATTGTGGTGGGGCAAAAGCTGATGATTTTTATCAATTAATTGCTAGTATTAAAAGTGATGCCTTAAAGAAAATGCAAATTATTTTAAAAAATGAATTGATTTTAATAAATTTTCAATAAAACCTCTTTTCTTTTTGAAAAAAAAGTGATAAAATATATTGTATAAAAAAGTTAAAAATTTTATGCTTGTTTTTGAGTAATAATATGGTATAATAATAGGGATTATGCTAGTCACTTTTTAAGGAGGAAGATTATGATGAATCAAGAAGCTTTTAATGAAAAACCAATTATAAAAGTAATCGGTGTAGGTGGCGGCGGTGGTAATGCTGTCAATAGAATGATTGAAAACGATGTAAAAGGTGTTGAATTCATCGTAATCAATACTGATGCACAAGTTTTACGTTTAGCTAAGGCTGAAACACGTTTACAAATAGGTAAACAATTAACACGTGGATTGGGAGCAGGTGGAGATCCTGATATTGGATATAAGGCTGCTCAAGAAAGTGAAGAAGATATAAAAGAAATTCTTCAAGGCAGTGATATGGTCTTCATTACTGCAGGTATGGGTGGAGGAACTGGTACTGGTGCTTCTCCAATTGTTGCTAAAGTAGCTAAAGAATTAGGTTGCTTAACAGTTGGTATTGTTACTAAACCATTCTCATTTGAAGGAAGACGTCGTC
Source organism: uncultured Bacilli bacterium (assembly GCA_947624315.1). Lineage (GTDB taxonomy): Bacteria > Bacillota_I > Bacilli_A > ML615J-28 > CAG-698 > Tener-01. The sequence goes on from CANQJU010000031.1 coordinate 4,331, forward strand.
AAGAACAAGCTCGTAGAGGTTTAGCAATGCTTAAACCATTAGTTGATACTTTAATCGTTGTTCCAAACGATAAGTTATTATCAATGATTGATAAAGATACTCCAATGTTAGAGTCATTCCGTGAAGTTGATAATGTTTTAAGACGTGGTGTTCAAGGAATTGCTGAAATCGTTACTGTTCCTGGATTAATTAATGTCGATTTTGCTGATGTTAAAAGCGTTATGAAAGACAAAGGTACAGCTTTAATGGGTATTGGTATTGCATCTGGTGAAAATCGTGCGGTTGAAGCTGCTCGTAAAGCTATTCGTAGCCCATTACTTGAAATTGATATTAATGGTGCAACTGATGCTATTGTATTTATTACTGGTGATGTTGACATTGCTATGCAAGAAGTTGTTGATGTTATGAATGAAATTAGAAGTGCTTCAAATTCAGAAATTGATTTAGTATGTGGTACAGGATTCAATATGGATTTACAAGATGAATTGATTGTAACTGTTATTGCTACTGGATTTGATGCAACTATTAATAACAACAACCAAAGATATGTTGCTCCAAGTCCTAGTAATGAAGAAAACGAAGAAGAAAAAGCTGCAAAACCAGCAATCAACACTGGTAATGGATCTACTAGTGGCGAAAAAACACAAGTAGATAATAAAAACATTACTCTTCCTAGTTGGTTAAGCAATCGTTTTAAATAAGAAAATAAATAATGATATTTTGATTTTTCAAAATATCATTTTTTTTATTTTATAAAAAATTATTATAAAATGAATATTCTTTTTGTGACAAAATTTTTATATTAGGTTTTATATGTTGATATTATTTTCCTTTTTAACTTTTTTGTTAACTTTATTTTTCTTTTATCAATTGAAAAAACCTTTAAAGATAAAATAAATATTTTAAGATTATCATTAGCTTCTATAATTGGAAGCTTAATGGTAATTATAGGATTGTTTTATCAATTGGCTTTTAGAGTTTTTAAAATTATTGGAGGAATATTTATTGTTCTTATTGGTTTTAGAAGAATTACTTTTTCAAAATCAATTATTAAAATTTCAATGTTTTACACCGAAAATTTAGCTTTGGTTGGGATTTTAAGCTCCTTTAAAATAAATACAACTCTTTTCTTTTTGATGGCTTTAGTCGCAATTTTGATTTTGCTGTTTTTTGAACAATTTAAAAAATACTACATATTATTAGCAAACTCTAAATATAATGTTATTGTCACTCAAAAAAATAAGCAATACAAAATTAAAGCATTTTTTGATACAGGTAATTCTGCCACTTCAAATGATGGTATTCCGATTATTTTTTTAGATAAAAAATACTTTAATGAATCATTTGAAAAATATCAATATGTTATGATTGAGACAGTATTAGGTAACAAAGAAGAAAAAGCTTATTCCGTTGATAAATTTGAAATATTATTTAATAAGAAAAAAATAGAAAAGAAAGTAATGATTATTTTTTCGGATATTGATCGCGATTGTTTATTAAACTGTACTTTAATGATATAGGAGGAAAGAGGATGTTTAAAAAAATATGGAATTTTATTTTAAAGTTATTTAGACCTAAAAAATGCTATTATATTAATAGTAGTAATGTTTTACCACCTCCTCTAGAGGCTGAAGAAGAAAAAGAATTGTTGCTTAAAACTCAAGAAGGAGATATTGAAGCGCGAAATACTCTAATTGTTCACAATTTGCGTTTAGTTGTATATATTGCTAAAAAGTTCGAATCGACTAAAATTAATATTGAAGATTTAATAAGTATTGGTTCTATAGGTTTAATTAAAGGTGTTCAAACATTTAAAATGGAAAAAAATATTAAACTCGCTACCTATGCGTCTCGCTGTATTGAAAATGAAATATTAATGTATTTAAGAAAAACTCATCGCATTCGCCAAGAAGTATCACTAGATGAAGTCTTAACAATAGATAGTGAAGGAAATGAAATGATTTTAGCGGATATATTATGTAGTGAAGATGATGAATGTTTAACAGCCATGACTAAAGAAGAAGATAATAAGAACTTATATCAGGCTTTAGCTAAACTAACTCCACGAGAGCAAGAAATTATTATTTTACGCTTTGGTTTATTTGATCATGAGGAGATGACTCAAAAGGAAGTAGCGGATATGCTAGGTATCTCACAATCATACATTTCTCGTTTAGAAAAGCGAATAATTGACAAAATGCGTCATGAAATTGAAGTGAAAGTAAAAGCCTCATAAACTAAAAAATTTAAAAAGTGCATAAAATTAATAAATGTCTACCATTCTATAAATAGGAGGTAGATAAGATATGCGCAATCGTGTAGAAATAACAGGGGTAAATACATCTGAATTAAAAACTTTAAGTAATGAAAAAATGATGGAATTAATTGAACTAAGTCAAAAAGGAGATACTAATGCTCGTGATGAATTAGTTTATGGGAATTTAAAATTAATATTGAGTGTGATAAAAAAATTTACCTATCGTGGAGAAAATCTTGATGATTTATTCCAAGTAGGATCTTTAGGACTATTAAAAGCTATTGATAATTTTGATATGAGCCATGGTGTGCGTTTTTCAACATACGCTGTTCCCATGATAATAGGAGAAATAAGAAGATATTTGCGCGATAATTCTACCGTAAGAGTATCAAGATCTTTAAAAGATATTGCTTATAAAGCCTTGTATTTTAAAGAACAATATTTAAAGGAACATCATAAAGAACCAACTATTGAAGAAGTAGCTAAAGAATTGAATGTTGAAGAAATTGATGTTGTGATTGCTTTAGAAGCTATCCAAGATCCTATTTCTATCTATACACCAATTTTTGATAATGGTGGCGATGAAATATATTTAATAGATCAAATTAGTGATGAAAACAATAATGAAGAGCGTAAAATTCTCGAACTTACTGTTAAAGAAGGATTAAAAAAATTATCTGAAAGAGAAAAACATATTATTAATGAAAGGTATTATTTAGGCAAAACCCAAATGGAAATTGCCAGTGAAATTGGCATTAGTCAAGCTCAAGTATCACGTCTTGAAAAAAATGCTTTGAAAACGATTTTTTCAGATAAGGACTAAAATATAGTTGACTAAAATTATTAAAAATAATATAATCATTTATACAGAGTAGTTAGTAAGCGTTAAGTGCCTCATTACGGGAAGTATAATAAGGACGAACACTTTGGTGGCGGTTTACTAGCGCATCCGCTGTAATGTGATGATTAACGCGGATCTCTTAAGGAGGTCTTTTTATTATGAAAAAAATTAAAGTTTTTGATGTCACTATAGTTGCCATTATGGCAGCTTTAGCTATTATTTTGGAAAGATTTAGCTTTGGTAATGGCTTTTTAAAATTTACTTTTTATGGATTTCCATTAATGTTTGTTGGAGTATTTATGGGATGGAAGTTGGGGCTTTTAACTGGTTTAGTTGCTGGAATAATTATTCAACTAACTAGCCCATATGGAATAACTATTACGAGTCCCATTTGGGCTTTAGCACCTATTTCTTGGGGATTCTTTAGTGGAATAACTTTTAATTTAACTAAAAAAATGAATATTTGGTTGTCATTATTCATCAGTGTTTTATTGACTTCCATTGTTTCAACATCTTTAAATACTTTGGCAATGTTTTGTGATAGTTGGTTGATTGGCGATAGTTATTTCACTGCCGCAAACATTTTAACAAATTTGCCATCGCGACTTGTTTCGATGTTAGTTTTAGTTTTTCCATATACTATTTTATTAAGAGCTTTATATACAAGAAAAGATCTGTTTAGTGAAAAAAATAATGTATAAGATTTGAAAAAAATTGATAAATATCATATAATATAATTAATGAAAGAAGGAAGAATAATGAAAAAGAATTTAGTTATGTTGGCTATTTTAGATGGCTACGGAATTAGTGATGTAATTAAAGGAAATGCTGTTTATGCAGCTAAAAAACCTAATTTAGACTTTTTAACACAAAAATATCCACATACTTTGTTAGGGGCTAGTGGTGAGGATGTTGGATTACCTGATGGACAAATGGGTAATAGTGAAGTTGGACACATTAATATTGGTGCTGGTCGAATTGTTTATCAATCTCTTACAAGAGTAAATATTGCTGTTAGAAACGATGAATTAATGAAGATGCCAGCTGTAAAAAAGGCTGTTGATCACGCTTTAAAAAATAATAGCAAACTACATATTATGGGATTATTATCTGATGGTGGAGTTCATTCTCATATTAATCATATTTTGTATATGTTAGACAAAGCTGTTAAAGCGGGAATTAAAGAAGTTGTTGTTCATGCCTTTTTAGATGGTCGTGATGTTCCACCAAAATCAGCTTTAACATATTTAGAAATGCTCCAAAAGAAAGTAGATGAAGTTGGACATTCAAAGATTGGAGTTGTCAGTGGAAGATATTATGCAATGGATAGAGATAAAAATTATAATCGTACCCAACTTGCATATGATGCTTTAGTATATAATAAGGCTCCATTAAAGAATGTTTTTGAGGGAATTAAAGAATCATATGATGCTGATATTACTGATGAATTTGTTGTTCCATTTATTGCTAATCCTGATTGCAATATTAATGATGGTGATAGTGTTATTTTTGCTAATTTTAGACCAGATAGAGCAATTCAAATCTCTTTAGCTTTAACTAATCTAAAAATGACAGGTATTCAAAATGGTAAAGAGTTTAAAGATTTAGATTATGCTTGCATGATGCTTTATAGTGAAAATGTTAAAGGTGATTTAATATTTGGTTTGCAAGAATTGAATAATACTTTTGGTGACTATATTGCTAGTCTTAACTTAAAACAATTAAGAATTGCAGAAACAGAAAAGTATGCTCATGTAACATATTTCTTTGATGGTGGAGTTGAT